>JBOFQC010000208.1:0-3283 GCA_051660725.1 Thermoguttaceae bacterium | reverse complement strand
TTGCTTGTAATGCCGCCTCTTTTTCGGCTTTGGTTAGCGTGACACCAGTTTCTTGTTTTTGATCTTCAGAGTCATGTAAAATATCAACTTCTGCCAATTCTTCTTTCGCTTCGAGCAGCTTAATATCAGCCTCACCAATATTGTGCAAAAGGGCGCTGCCGTTATTATATAACATATTTACCGCTTTAACATTATTTTCGCACCACTCGATTTTCGACTCAACCGCACTGCGCCACTCCTTGATATCACCAATCTCACGGTAATAAGCGATTTTAGCGTCTTCAAGTGCAATTGTTGCTTCACATAGGTTTCCATAAGTTCCGTCTTTATGTCCCCTGTCATACATGCCTTTCACTCTATCATACCGCATTTCGCTCACTTTGATACGTTTTTTCAAAATGTCAAGTTTGATTGCATGTAATGCCGCTTCTTTTTCGGCTTTGGTGTTGTCTTTAGTTTCAGCATCAACTGGTGGTGCTTTTTCCACCCAATCAGGAATCGCTAAAGCAAATAAATTTTCAGCTTCCAACTCAGTGTTGCATCGTGTATTTCCGAGGTTTTGCCAAGTGTTATTCCGGTATTCCATTATCTTGATGTCATAAGGTTGGCGTATGTTTTTACCTTCAAGGAAAGTAGAAACAACAGCGAATCTGTTATCAAAAATATGTACTTTAAGGATTTTCGCATTTAAGAGTGCATCTGCAAACTCTTTTTCATCTGGAATGTTTTTGATTCTATCAATTTCTGATCCCGAAATTTTTTCTGGATTAACGCTGTTTAGAGCTTCGACATCTCCTTTGGCAAGTGCATTGTTCAAAAATACCGTGAGCAGCTCAGGTGACGAATGGTCCGACTCTTTTGGATATTCTGCAACCGACTTGTTTACGTCGTAAGTTGTAATTCTGTCTTCATATTTTTTGAGTAAATCGGTTACACGTTTTGCTTCGAGTTGTTCTTTTTCACGAAAAGAAACGGCACGTTTGAACTTGTTTTCAATAGCGTCAAAATCACTTAAAACATCGTTTCCAACGTTTAACCATTTTCCGTCCTCGAATTCGAAATGTCGTAAATCGTAATATGTTTGCTCCGGATCATCCGACACCACTTTTGCTGCTACCAATGCGTAATCCCCCAAGCGGTACACTCTGAGAATCTCACGGTCTAAAACTTGTTGCGCCTTATTTTTCGGAAGTGGTGCTTCAGGAGACGTATCAGAGAACAATTCCCTCAGTTTTTTTGTACTTGCAGTGGACCAGTTCAGCTTGCCTTCAACCTGCATTTGTTCAATTGTAGCGTAAGCGTTTTCCGGTGAGGAAAAATCATCAGTGGGAAAATCACTAACTTTTTTGTTTACGTCGTACACTTCATCTTGAGGATTTTTGCCAGCTTCCATTTTTTCGCTCGTAAACACTTCTTCCGGTTCCGTCATGACGTCAAAAGTGGTGTCTTTCAAGTACTCGCACAGGTCGCTTATCTCGGCGTCGGTGAGTTTGCGTACAGAACCTTGCTGGCCGTGTTCGCCGTATTTTAGTAGCGATTCGAGAGTTTCGTATTTACAACTGTGCAGGAACGCATTGTGACGCCAAAGCTCAAACAGCGGCGGTGTGCAGAACTCGTCACGTCTGTCATACGGAGCTTTTGTGCCGACGTTGTGTTTTTGTTCGTCTGTGAAATTCGGTCCTGAATGGCACGAAGCGCAGCTGGGACGCGTGTCACCGACCAGGCTTTGGTTGAATATTATTTTACCGCGAATAGCTTTTTCATGGTCTTGGTCGGGGCACGGCTCCGGTTTCAGTGAGCGAAGATAAGCCGCAATGGCGTCGATCATGTCCGGCTTGGCTTTATGGCAGAACATTACATATTTGAATTTGTAATCGATAACATTTTCAAGTAAATTTTTGTTGGTTTTGCTAAGTAAACTTGGTACATTTTCAGTGTAAAAAGTTTTCCGATTTTTAACGCCGAGCAGGCTGCGGGTTTTTTTCGGGTTGCCGAGTCCGTCATTTAACAAGTCCCAAGAAAGTCCGTCAATCCGCCCGTCAGGGTGACATGATGCGCAAGACAACCAGTTTTGGAAGCAAAGAGTGGCGTCATTAAAGTATTTTTCGCCGAGTTTTACCTTGTCCTTATATTTGTCGGCATCCCGATAATACAAGAAATCAACCATTTCCGGTTCGTCTTTTGAAAAATTGACACCGACGAAATCGTCAACAAAATGGTACCGCACAATTACCAATCCGTTTTCATCCAGTTCCAATTTACGTGGAAGTGCCGGGCCGTTGGCTTCAAGCGGAACGCGTAGCTTCATGTATGTTTCAATGAATCGCAGATCGTTTTTAACATCATCAGCGTAATATACACCGCTTTCACGTTCTTCTGGAATTTTACCAGGTTTCTGTTTGTTAAGTTTCCTGTGCATTGCGGCCAAATCAATCCGCATAAGCTCGTTGGTGCCGGAAAGTGCGACGCAAAGGTATTTCCCGTCTTGAGTTACGACACAGCCCCACGGGTTGGCGGCACCGCGGTCAACGTCATCTAAAAGCACAGTGTTCACGTATTGCTTGTTTTCAGCGTCAATGATACTAATCACATTTGTCTGGCACCAACCGCGTTCCAGTTGTGTGGTTGGCATTTGATACCGACTCATTTGGTGGGTCAAATAAATGTATTTTTCATCAGGTGAAAAGCAGTGATCCCGCACAACGGTGCTTCCGTTCGGCAGGCGGATTTTTGTTGTTTCGCCGTTTTCGTCTGTGAGAGTTACCGTAACGGCTTTCTCAAAATCAGAAATATCCTCACGTGGTATCAGCGGATACGAAACCTTGAGTTTCGGCTCTGGCTTTGCCGCTATTTTCGGTGTTTCCGACGTTTTTTGTGTGTCAATTGCGGATTGTTGTTCCGTTGCCGGCACCGAAGTCGTCTGACTTGTTTCCGACTCCGCCGCTTGTAGGGTTTTCTCTTGCTCAGCAGCTGCCGGGACAAAAGTGATTCGCAATGTGCCGCAAAACAAAAGCGGAATCGCGACAATGTAAAGTAATAGTTTTTTCATAAAATGCTCCTTTCCGTTTTGTTCTTGAAATTCAAGTCGTTCGACACGTTCAACAGTGTTGAATTTGGCAAACGAGTGTACATAAATCCCATGCGTTTCACTTGCCAGGTGAATAGCCAGAAAAGTTTCGGCCAAAAGCCCGCTGCCGCCAATTGCGGAAGTGTACGCGAACTCGTCAGCGTACCATTCCGTAGCCAATGCGAACTGCTTGTTTGCATACCATGCGGCAGGATT
>JBOFQC010000207.1:0-3793 GCA_051660725.1 Thermoguttaceae bacterium | reverse complement strand
GTGAAGTCGAAAGCGCACGTCAGCAAATGTGCAAAACATACTTCGACATTCGCACTTTTGGCGCTGTTATGAGTACAGGTCCCAACGCCGGACAAGTTCGTGGGCCAGTCCAATTGACATTCGCCCGCTCTGTGGACCCAATTGTAACTCTTGAACATTCGATAACACGCATGGCTGTTGCGACCGCAGAAGAAGCTGAAAAGCAAAGCGGAGACAACCGGACAATGGGCCGCAAAAACACTGTGCCTTACGGCATTTACGTTGCGTACGGTTTCATTTCGCCGTATCTTGCCGCGCAAACCGGTTTCAGCGAAGACGACTTGGCGTTGCTCTGGGAAGCTCTTACAAACATGTTCGAACACGATCACAGCGCAGCTCGCGGAATGATGTCAACATGCAAACTCGTCGTTTTCAAACATGATTCTGCACTTGGAAACGCTCTCTCAAAAGACCTTTTCAAGTATGTGGAAATTGTACGCAAGGACCCGGAATCTGAAATGCCGCCACGAAGCGCAAACGATTACCGTGTGTTAGTTAAAGGAGCTGAACAACCAAACGTTTTTGTTCAATATGGTGTCAACGAGAAAAACAACAAAAACTAAACGTGAAGCGTAAAACATGTCATACGCCGACGATCAACTCCTTGCGATTTCAGGCTTGCAGCACTTGGTGTTTTGTGAACGACAATGCGCTTTGATTCACATGGAGCAGATATGGACAGAGAACTATTTTTCGGCAGATGGTCGTCTGATGCATGAAAGAGTACACTCTGACGAATCGGAGACCCGCGGCGATTTGCGAATTGTTCGTGGGTTGCCGCTCGCGTCAAAAAAATACGGGCTTGTTGGCATTGCCGATGTTGTCGAATTGCACCGGAATGATGTAGAAGGGTGCGCGTTTCCGAAGCGTTCGGGAAAGTGGACCGTTTATCCAGTCGAATACAAACGCGGAAAAAAGAAATCCAATTCATGCGATGAAGTGCAATTATGCGCACAAGCTTTGTGCCTTGAAGAAATGCTTGACACCAAAATTCCAGAAGGGGCACTCTATTACGGTCAAACGAATAAACGGAGCACGGTTGTATTATCAGAAAAATTGCGAAACGAAACAATACTGCTTGCACAAAGGTTTCATGAACTGATGAAACGTGGTGTCACACCACCACCAAAACTCGGACCGCATTGCAAATCATGTTCACTTGTGGATGATTGCCTGCCCGAACTTTCAAACAAAGCGTCAACTTACCTCGAAAAAATGATCGAAGAGTTTAGCCGAGCGTCGTAGACGCCGGTAATATTGGCCTATGAAACCGCTTGGCAACACATTATATATCACGAAACAAGGTGCTTATGTCTCGCGTGACGGGACCAATATCGTAATCAGCTTCGAAAAGCAGGAACTTCTACGTTTGCCGATTCATACGATTAACGGAATTGTCTGTTTCGGCAATGTTCTTGTGACGCCATTTGCATTGGGCTTATGCGGTGAAAATCGAGTTGGCATCTCTTTTTTAACAGAAAACGGGCATTTTTTGGCTCGTTCGACTGGACCACAAACCGGAAATGTCTTGCTTCGTCGAGCGCAGCACAGAACGAGTTCTGATCCAGACTCTGCGGCTGAAATAGCGAGGTCCTTTCTTGCAGCGAAAATTGCTAATTCCAGGGTTATCCTTCAACGGTTTGCTCGTGATCACGCCGTTTCATCGGAATCTTCTTTGCCAACTGCTGTCAGTTATCTTGCCAATGTTTTGTTGGAATTGAAAAAACCGCATTCACTCGATCATCTGCGGGGCATTGAAGGTGATGCCGCACGAACTTATTTTTCATCTTTCGACGAACTGATTTTGACGAGCAAGAACGATTTCTATTTTCGTGAACGGAGTCGTCGTCCGCCACTTGATAACGTTAACGCTTTACTGTCGTTTTTCTATTCGATTTTGGCACACGACTGTACTGCCGCGTGTGAAAGTGTCGGGCTCGACCCGCAAATTGGTTTTCTGCACGCTGATCGGCCTGGCCGTCCTTCGCTGGCTCTTGATCTCATGGAAGAGTTTCGGCCCTGGATTGTTGACCGTTTCGTTTTGACGTTGATAAATCTTGGACAAGTGAAACCCAAAGATTTTATTAAACGAGAAAGTGGTGCGGTTGAAATCAAAGACGAAGTACGTCGTGACGTCATCAAGAGTTGGCAAGAGCGAAAAAAAGAGATTATTTTACATCCTTTTTTGAACGAAAAAATTCCGCTTGGTCTTTTTCCACATGTGCAAGCACAGCTTCTTGCTCGTTGTCTACGTGGCGACATAAATGCTTACCCTCCTGTGTTTTACAAATAATATTCATGCGAGGCGCAAACCATGCTGGTACTTATTACTTATGATGTTAACACGGAGACCAAAGAAGGTCGGCGGCGGCTCAGGCGTGTAGCGAAAACATGTGTAAATCATGGACAACGTGTTCAGAATTCCGTTTTTGAGTGCAAGGTTGACCCCGCAATGTGGGTCAAACTCCAGGCTCTTTTGGAAAAAGAGATTGATCCGGCTGTCGATTCTTTAAGGTATTACTTCCTTGGAAAAAACTGGAAAGGACGAATCGAACATACCGGCGCAAAAGCGAGTTACGACCCTGATGGTCCGCTGATCGTGTGATATCAATATAAAGAATTCTACCTGACTTTACTTCAAATTTGAATCACGGAGGAAACAATATGAAGCAATCTGAACTACATGACACCACGCCGACGCAATTAACGGTGTATCAGTGGTATGAAATATTTTCTGATGCAAGAAAGTTGGTAAATGCAACGACTTTGTCGGTCTTGAAAATACTTCATTCAAATGCAAATCATCTTGGATACGCTTCTGAAATTGCCAGAGAGATGAAGCTTAAATCACATGCAACATTGAACTTGGTCATTGCTAACAACGCGAAGAAGATAGCGAAATCTGGAATTATGCCGATCACGTTTAGGACCGATTCGGATGGATCATTGCGATATTGGGACTTCTGGTTTGAAGGCGGCTACGAAAATCAGAGGAACAGTGGTCGATTTTTTTGGAAGTTGAAACCAGAGTTAGCCGAAGCAATGGAACGACTGGGACTGGTTGGCTATATGCATTTAGCGGAGGAAATTGACGGAAACAGTAAGTATGTTGAAGGACTTCGAAAAACCATAACAGTTAATGCGTATGAACGGAATTATGAGGCTAGAAACAAGTGCATTAAATATTGGCAAGCAGTCTGCACAGTATGTGGATTGGATTTTGAGGAAAGGTACGGCAAAATCGGATGTGGATTCATGCACGTACACCACTTAGTGCCCTTGTCGGAAATCCAGCGAAATTACATTGTTGACCCGATCAGTGATCTTAGGCCAGTCTGCCCAAATTGCCATGCAATGTTGCATAAACGAGCACCGCCACTCGCAATCGAGGAGCTAAAGGAATTGATTAGGGACCGAATGAAGTTCTGAGTCATTAGTTCATCGCGAACCGTCAGCGAGCATCTTTTTTCTAGGCGATTCGCGGAAGTGATAAACGCTTAAATTTTCAGTGTTTGAGTGATTGCTAAAGAGAGGAAACTTTGTCAGTGGCGGAATTTTTTTCATGTTCGCGGCAAAAACGTTTCCGAGACCGGAAATTGCAACGCGCAACCGGTCTACTGTCGCGCCTCCACAGGCGCGTGGATTGAAACATCCAACACCATGCCTACGGGTGATTCCTATTGGTCGCGCCTCCACAGGCGCGTGGATTGAAACGGCCTAAACGTGGTTTGTTTACTGTGCCATGTTGGTCGCG
>JBOFQC010000206.1:0-1686 GCA_051660725.1 Thermoguttaceae bacterium | reverse complement strand
TCTCTTCGCAGCTTCTTCAAATTCGGAATCCGTGACGGTTGGGTTCAAGAAAACCCGGCAAAACCGCTCCGTAACCCACGTACCGGCAGATCACTTCCGTATTTTTTGAGCACCTCGGAAATTGAGAAATTGCTTAATTCACCGTCCGTATCGGAAGTGCTCGGAATCCGTGACTGTGCGATTTTAGAAACAATGTATTCCGCCGGTGTCCGCGTCGGTGAACTCGTTGCAATGAATCTCGGTGATCTCGATCCGAACCACGAAATCGTTCGCGTTCGTGGAAAAGGTAAGAAAGAACGTTTCGCTCCAATTGGTTCGTTTGCGAAAAAAGCTTTGGCTCATTGGTTTCCGATCCGCTCGGAACTTATTCAAAAAAGCAAGCACCGACTCAAAGACACGCCGGAAATGCCGATTTTTTTGAACAAGTTCGGAACACGTTTAACCACCAGAAGCGTCGGACGTATGCTGGAAAAATACCTGAAACTCACCGGACTCGACAAACGCACAACTCCGCACACGCTTCGGCACAGTTTTGCCACGCATCTACTTGACCGGGGTGCGGACATCCGCAGTGTTCAAGAACTACTCGGTCACAAAAGCCTGGTAACCACGCAGATTTACACGCATCTTAGCACAGCAGGATTGCTCGAAGTTTACGAAAAAGCACATCCACGGGCAAAATAAACCGGCATTAAATAATACGATTTTTCGAATCGACTTTCACAACTGTCGGCTTATACTCTTTGAGTTCGGTTTCGTCATAATTACAATATGTAATGACGACAATTGTGTCACCGGCAATACCGGCTCTTGCGGCAGGACCGTTAAGCATCATGACACCGGAGTTTTCTTCGCCTTCAATTGCGTATGTTACGATCCGACTTCCGTTATTAAGATTCAAAACGTGAACCTGCTCGCCCGGCAAAATATCCGCAGCAAGCAGGAGCTTGCGATCAATTGTGATACTACCCTCGTAATCGAGGTCCGCACCGGTAAGCGTGGCACGGTGTATCTTGGATTTAAACATTATTCGTTGCATATTTATTCAGGCATCAGGGATCAGACGTTAGACGTTAGACGTTAGACGTTAGACGTTAGACGTTAGACGTTAGACGTTTTAAAAACTTTTGATACAAAATTATCTCGGTGCCTAGTATATACCAATTAAAATCATTTTAAATCCGTACCCCAGACTTCGACCTCGGTCAAACCGCACCAGCCTAACGGCTGATCCTGCACTAAGTCCGTGATAGTCACGAAATCAGTGGTCCGCTTATTGAATTTGAATTCCTGCGGTTTGTCGGTTTTTTCCAGTTTGATCCGCTCTTTCGTCCCGTCTGAGAATTCAATTGTGGCGGAATTCCAAGCAGCATCGTGCGGAAAATCGGCCCGAATCGTGATTACTACTTTGTCAACTTCAACTGGTCTTCCGAACTCAACTTTCCACCACAAATCGGTCCTTTTGTTCGGACCCCAAGACGGAAACGCACCGCCGTGTCCTTTGTTTTCCGATTTGCCGTTTATAGCGTTTTTCGCCGCAAACTCAGGCATGAAAGCAAATTCGCTGTTAGATGTGGCATGTGGAAATGAATTCGGCTCGCCTTGTACATCGTTAGGATTCACGGCAAGGTTGCGGTACACGTTCTTGTCACCAGTTGCTTTTCCGTAAATCGGCAACGTACTCTT
>JBOFQC010000205.1:0-1573 GCA_051660725.1 Thermoguttaceae bacterium | reverse complement strand
AATTTCAGCGACATGTCATTGACGCAACTTTCGGCAAGAATCGGCAGCGATTTCAACTGGAAACGTAGCCGACTCGGTTTCAACGGTGGTGCGTACTATTCGTACATGATGTCAGAAAACGGTAACTATGCGAACATTGTGGTCAGTCAGCTTAGCGGTGGCACCAGTGCAATAGCAACAAGCAGCGATTTGGGAAGAAGTTCGTTCACGTTTGCGGCAGGTACTTCGTATGCTCTGAACCGCTGCGAAACGGTAAACCTGTTCGGTAACTACTACGGCGACTATTACGTAGACCGTGCCGGCACGCCGTTCGGACACACCTACATGGTCGGGCTCCAGGCGAGATTCTAGAAAGAATAGCGACAGGGAATTAGACGATTGGAAAGAAACCCGCCAACTCACGTTGGCGGTTCGCGTTATGGTTCGCTGTAATGATACCTGTATATAAGATAATCAAGTTCGACGCCGATTTCTTCCTCGGATTCCACGGTTTTAGCAATTTGTTCGCGGACATGCTGTCGAAATTTTTTACGCAGCCGATGTAGAGCGACTTTAACTGCGCCTTCTGACATACCGGTTTCCAAAGCAATGCGGTTGCGGGTTTCGGCGTTAACTTCTTTTGTAAGCCACGGTATCAAAACTTTAGTTGCAGGTGAACCGTCCAGAAGAAAAGCCATTGCGTTATCCAATAGCGTTTGCGCCCAATCGCGATCAAAAAGCGTGTCGTTATAATCGAATTCTCCCTGCGGATCGGTTGGAAATGGAATTTGCACAAGTTCACCGCCGCGTTTTTGCGTGGATTCCCTGTCATGTGTTTTAATAAGAAAATGCTTAACCGCACCGAGAAGATACGAACGGAATCTTCCCCCGTTCCGTTCTAATTGAGTGAACATTTTCCCTTCGAGTAATCTTGCCATGAAATCCTGCACGAGGTCGTCCGCATCACGGCCTCCGTAACGCCGCACTGAATCGCCAGTCACTTGCCGCTCAATGAACCGCCGAACCGGGACGTAATAAGATTCGCAAAGTTCCCGAAGCGCGGTTTTTGCTTTTGTGTCGTCCCCCTTAGCGGCAAGGACGACGCTCCAATGTGTTGTGTGGAAATTATTTGTCGTCATCTTTTTGAAACACTTGCAGGCCGTAAATACCGACGTGTCCAATAAATTCCGGTATAAGTGATTGCGGAACAAATTATTGCGAAAACTAACACGATGAAATAATCATACGAATCTGTGTTTTTATGGTTGCCCATTTCAAGGAAAAACTCAACAAACGAAAGCAATGATATAATTATCGGCCAAATGAAAACTGCGACACATGCAATAATGACACCTTTTCTTTTGGCGTCATGTTTTGCCAAAATAATATGCAAAACTGCGCATAACATGCCTGGAATCCCCAACATGATAATTGTCACCCAGATAAAAATGCCGCCGATTGCACGCGGATCAATTAAATTATTTTGCGGCGGGCTCCAGTTTTTTAGGTCTCCCCAGGAAATTTGCGGGGATTTCAACCGTACAGCCAGATTCAGGTAAGGGGTGGAACGCAAGTCAGGCATCGGTGCATCATT
>JBOFQC010000204.1:0-9912 GCA_051660725.1 Thermoguttaceae bacterium | reverse complement strand
GGTCGTCAGTGATTTTTTTGGCGTCATCATCCAATCCAGCCTCCTGAAGCAGCATCACGTATTTACCAATTCGATAAAATAGGGCCGAAATACTATCAATATCTGCGCCTTGCGAATTGTCTTTATCGTTTAATTCTTTTATAACTTCATCTTGATTAAGTGCGGTACGCATTCCTTCAAGCAGAGTTTGAATCCTTGGATCGCAACCTTTGCTTTTTATCTTCGAATAGTTCGGGGCAGAAAATTCCGGAATCGGATCAATTTTTGCAGTGTTTTTTTTATTGGAAGTTCCACTTGGAGCAGCTACATATATTGCAGACTGAGCGTAAAGTGTCACCTCACATTTTAGTAGAAATACCGCCAGAAATAAAAAATAATAAACTGTTTTCATAGTGATTTTTCTAATTAAAATTGTATTAATTGTATTTTAAAAAATTGTCCGTTGAAGTTACATGCAAGTGAAGTTATATCGTAAAAATCGAGAGTAAAATTTTTGAAAATATCTGAGTAAAGTCACTTGTTTATACTGTTGCCCGGAATAAATTGCATGTTTTCAAATGTGGGGAAAACTGAGGATAATCAGTTCCAAACATTGAAAAACTCGGAAAAGGAGCCGACCGATTCACGCCTCGACGGCAGGTCGCGGGAGGCGAGGCACTTCACGCGAAGCTACTTATGCCTGAACGGCAGGTTCCCGCCCATACCGGGCTCCGATATATTTGTCGAATTAGATTCCCATAATATTTTAAAAGCAACAGCACGAAACGTGTCAAAACGACAGATCGGATTGGATATTTGCTTCGCTGCAAGAATAGCAGTGTCATATTTGCCAATATTGTCTGAATTCATGAAGTCCCTGCAGCATCTCATCCAGATAATATCTCGTACATCGTTTTCGATTTCATCTAAAACAGATTGACGTACTTTCTCTTCAGGGGGAACCGTATTGGTGTCAAGCATTCTCGCTTCAGCCGTCAATCTTTCCATATCTTTGATACGGTTCAATCTCAAAGCAATACACGCCAAATTCCAAATGGCATCATTTCGGCATGTGATTACAATGTCATTGCTTTTAGCAGAATTTCTTGCACCGGTGTTAATATCCAGCTTTATTGCTTCCATGTAACCAAACTGCAACAACTCATCAATGACGTCGTTGACATTGTCTTTGGCATTAAGTGTTGTTTCACTCCCAGTTTGTTGTGACACCTGATTAGATATCATTTCCTCAATCAACGCAAATGTAAGCGACACCTTAAATTGTTGGTTTTCAAGCGATTTTAGAAAGTCCAGGTTTTCAGCATCTAAATCGGCCTTGTGGCGAGCTAATAGCAAAAATGCGGCATCACGAATTTGCTCTTCTTTATAAGTACCAGCTTGAATTTCCTCGATCTTGTCGTTAGTAATTTGAAAAACTTCATTTGCACTATGTTTCTCTTTGAGACCGTATAACATCAAAGCCAATTTATTCATAAGTTCAGTATTATCAGGTAAATTCCACGTGACATCACCTTTTTCGTCGGTTTTTCTAAGCTTATGCAGAATATCAAGTTGCTGTGAAGGAGATTTTCCTTCACAGTCATGAATCGCCATGTTGTATGATACCAGAGAGATATTTTCGTCGTCAGGAATATAGTTAGAATCAAGAATAATATCAACATCATCATACCGTCCGCATGACGCCAATTCAGCGGTAATACACATGGCAAGATCTTTTTGCAATTGCTTTTGAGAAATCTTACTTATGCACATAATTCCGTATTCCATCTCGCCGTCAAGACACAGCTCACTTGCAGGTTTTCTTAAGAAAATATCAAATACACCGGGCCAAAATGCATTATTATCAGATGTACTATTTTGGGTTATACAATATTCTTCCACTTCATCAATATAATTGAGCATTTTATCATACTGTTTCATTCTCGCATGATAATGTATAAGCATTCCTCTTGCGTTTACATCGTAAAATGCAGGATTATATTCCAACGCCAGCTTTGTATAATCGTCAATCATTTTAATTGCTTTTTCGTACAATTGCTTTGATTCTTCTTCTCGTCCATAACATGAAAACAAAACCGAAGCGTTTAGCTTGTCGATATATTCATTTGAAGATTCTACAAGGGACTTAATTTCGTCAAGCGTAAGTTCTGTTTCGGTAAGCACTTTATCAGCAAGCTCCCGCAGAGACAAATTTGGTCCGGTACAAAATCTGCCTGGCATTGTAACCGGCATCCAATTAAAAGCAGCACCATAGTAAGTCAACATACTGTAAAGAGGAAGAACTTCCTTTTTTACACATCCTGTACTACAAAAATGATACCCTTCTGGTACACGATTACTATTCAGCATTCTTGAAATGCTGTTTGTTTTGTAATTGTTTATAATAACTGGATTTATAGGAAATGAGTTGTCTTTTATATATTTCCGTTCAGTCAAAACAACGTCTTTTAAATTCAGGTTCCAGCGAAGTGGATCAATATTCAAAGCAGGAAGCTCAAGTAATTTTTTAGCTTCGGTACCTAATCCGTTGTTATCCAAAAGTATTACGTAACTACCAATTCTTTTCAAAACCTGATATATAAATTTATCTCCTCCGTAATTCCTTGATTCGTCATCATTTATTGCCGTTCTCATCCCCTCTAATACATCTTCTAAAATGCTTGCGGTATGCAGATCCTGTGAGGTGTTCACCAATTGAGTGTAATCAGGTTTCGGCACTTCTGGAATACGAGTTTTTTTTAACCGTTCTATTTGTTCAGGTTTAGTTACTTTAAATATTGTACTCGCAAGCAATTCGGCGAAATATGTATTTTGTCCGTTTTCAATCTTCTTAGTAAGGGTATGCTTATACAGTTGCTTCTCACCAATTCCTGCAATGCTCAGTTCAAATGCAATAGGTTCATTCATGTAACTTAGTGGAAATGAGCTTATCCTCCATTTGCCATCTTCATCCGTAATTGTTGATATACTGCAAATACATTTTTTCCCATTTTGATCTTGGAGTTCAACATTAGCAGTCACAGTGACACCAGGATACTCGTTACCATTTCCAGTACGATATACATTATTTATCACCCTCTTTACGACACCATCAACAGTAAACCCTTGCTCAAGCTTCGCGGTAAAAGTGTCGGGTACAGGGTCCGCCAACGGGAATTCCCAGCGAACAAGATATGGGGCGTAATTTGGAGCTATTACAGTTATTTCAAAGAAATCTAATTCATGATCTGCGTCCCATATAAAGGCAAAATTACCATTCGCATCGGTTTTTGATGTGCTTATATCTGACACAACTTCAGATTCGTAAAACAGTTGTGGCTCGACAGAATTAACGGCATCACTTTGTTGAGAACTACTTACCCAACATCCCGGTTTCGGTGAAACAAGATATTTCAATTCTGCCCCTTGAATCGGATTGCCTTCCTGGTCAGTAACAGTAAACGTAAATGTTTTCTTGTCTGAACTTAAAGATGAAGTGGTTGTTTCAGTTTGTCCACTTTGATGACCAACCACGTTATTTGTATCTGAAGTACCATTATTTTTGGTGTCAGGAATAATTTCAGACTGCAAATTAGCGTTGACGTGATTGATACCACTCGGATCGTTATTTTCTGCAACATCATGACCTGATTCAACCTCTGCATTAGCAACAGCAACGGGGGATGTACTAAGCCAATTCCAGTAAGGCGACTCGAATGGAGATAAGATTGCGGCCAGCGAAACTGCGCAAAGAGTTCCAACAGTAAACCAAAACGCTCCGGTTCTGCCAAGTGGCGCGCGATTTTGGCGTACAGCAAGAATCGAACAGATTCGTTTCTCAACGCAGCTCCTTCGTGACATTGCAACTGCGTATCCATTTAACGGTTTGGTGTTTGTCATAGTTCGCGCAATCTCCATTAATACTGCAGCGTAAGTGCTTTGTTTTTCACCATTTAGCAAGACGGCGTCATCACATGCAATTTCGCGTTCGACTTGCATTCGCCATGACGCCAACCACGCTAACGGATGAAACCAGTAAATTGAACATGAAATTTTTGCTAATAATTGCCACGCGATGTCTCGCCGTTTTATATGCGTAAGCTCGTGAACTAAAATTGCTCGCCGTTGAGTATTTTTCCACTGCTCGGCAGCGTGTGGGAGGATTACTAATGGCTTGCGACATCCTGTCACAAACGGCACATTTGTTTCTTGGCTAATCAGAACAAGAGGCTCGGTTTGCAATCCTATTGTTTGTGCAAGCTCGTCTGCCAAAGTTTGCCACATGGTGTCATCTGGCCCGCGCGATGTTTGTATGATTTTATGAACAGCAACAAATGATCTTAACATGGCGACTAGTCCGAGAATCAAACCGCTCATCCACACAATGGCCAAAATTCTTGAAAGCACGTTGTAAACCGAATCCTGTCCGTAGGTTATGGTACTGCGTTGTGTTTTTGCCTGCGGTTGTGAAACGTAAATATCGGGCGGTGTCATTGCAGTCGAATATATATCTGACATTTCGCCTTGTGAGTCAGTGTTGGTATTCGCGTTATTTTTTATAACATCACCTGTATAAGTGCCTAAAGTAGAAATTGGCGGTGAATAATTGAAATAGACACTTTCATAACCGGGCATTTCAGAGTCATGCCATTGGTGATAAGTGGAAGTCTGTAAAGAGCTTGTAATTGATAAATCATTTGGATCAGTGACTTTTAGATGTTCAGATAACACCATTGGTTGTGTAACCTGATTCTGAACAAACGATTTATCTGAAGGCCTCGTAATCTCACGCAACAGATGCGGTGTGTTATCATTGGGCACTCGATTCACGGGGGAGTCGATAAATTTTCGAGACACTGTCATTGGTGTTTGACCAACATATTGCTCGGCTTGCATAACAGTGTCGCTCTCAACGATAACATGTGTATCTATCAGTGATACCTTAGGCAACGAAAATGAAATTTTTGGGATAAAAAGCGTACAGAGTGGAAAAATCAATATTCCAATGACTGCAAGAGCCCAAATTTTGTATCTTACTGATGCCGATGCTTTCGAGAAAAATAAATTCAGAATAAATGCCAAGATTAACAGAACAGTCGCTCCAAACGCAAGTTCGAGTAGCATTTGTGACAGAAAATCTAAAAATGACGTATACATCTCACAGATTCTCCTTTCGTGCGTTATCGATTAATTTTTGCATCCGTTTGAAATCTTCTTCTTTAAGATTTCCACCTGCTACATCTAATAGTGCGGCAACTGCGTCTGAAGCACTTCCTGCAAATAGATTTGTCACAATGTCTCTTAATGTAGTACGTTGCACCGACTCTTTCGTTGCTATCGGACGATAAAGATACCGCTTGCCTTCGTGACGATAAGCTAAAACTTTTTTTTGGACGAGCAGTCCTAACATAGTACGAACAGCAGAATAACTTGGCGGGTTTGGTAATCCTTCTCGTACCTCTGCAACCGAGACTTCGCCAAGTCGGTAAACGGTTTCAACAATTTGCCGTTCTCTAATACCAAGGTCCAATAATTTTTTGTCTTCTTTCATTTTTACTTCCAGCCAATTTACATGCTGCTTCTTTATGTAGATGTGAAAGATATAGAAGTTTTCCCGTTTTTTCTCTTACGGACATTTCTATACTGCACGTAGTCAACGTGTTGCAGTTTGCTCGCTTTGTAAACCTTTGCTTTTCCCACAGGGTAAAGCAAGGAAAACTGCAATATAATGACCACGCATGGTATAAAAATCTGCAAAAGAAAATCCTAACCAACAGAAAAGCGAAAAATCTCAATTAAGTGCCAATCAATTAACACATGTCAATACATTAACACATCAGTTGAAGCATGTCAATACTTTTCTCAAATTTTTAATTGACTTGGCGAAGTTATGCCGTAGCACGGCATGACGGGAGCCTACCGGGCTCCGATATAGTTCTTTACTGTTTCGTTAGAACAGATAAATTCCGGAGAACTGCAGGGCGCCGCCTTCCCGTTGACCGACGAAACCTTGCAGGCCAACGTCTATAGACAGACCATCAGTAATGGTTGGCTGCATTTTGAATCCTAATTCGCCGATCCCGGTGCTCCCTTTCAAACTCGGTGATTCGATCCTAAGTTCCGCCACAGAACCTTTTGCAACGCCGTCAAAATCATATTCATACGCACCACCAAGGTACGGACTGAACCAAGCATCGCGGCAAAACGTATACTGCGCTCCGAAACGAATTCGTTGCGAGTTCACGGCATCAAAATCGTAACGGTCGTCTAACAGCGTCACGTTATTCGCACCTTGGTGCGTCAACAGATATTTTCCGTACAAGTCCAATTCACTGTCATTTCTGAACCTCGCGATGTAACCTAATCCAACATGCATGCCGGTGTAGAGTGAATTCGTTTTGAACCCGACATTTTGCGAAGTTCCAAAAACGCCAAACGTACTACTTGCATAATCGGTATTCACATTTCCCATGCGGAACGAACCATCAACGTACCCGCCGACTTTTCCTCCGTACCGGGCGAAAAGACCGCCACCGACGTAGTGCGTGCGGCCTGTGCCGAAAACGTCGTTCAGTCCGATGCGTCCACCATCTACCGTCGTGAAACTGTTGAACGAATTGTAATCGCCAAATCCGGCATCGACGAACGCCGCAACGGTGAAGCTGTTGTTGAACTGTTTTTCAAGACCAGCCACAATCGCGCTGTTCCACATATCGACATGCGAGCCGCTGTTGAGCCGACTTCCGGTACCACTAATGGCCGCAAATGTGCCGAACCCCCGACCACTAGATTGGGCCAGAATACGTTGTCCGAACGCTTGCGATGAGATAATATCGGCTCCGACGTTGATTGTCCCGACTGACGCCATTCGACTTTCGAGCAACGCTTTCGTCTGTGGGTTGACGAACCTCGCCGCCACTTTCGCCGTCAATGCACCGGTGGTGGCAGTGCCGGTTGTGTGGGACAGTACATTTCCACTTGCATCCGTCACAGAGATTTTATCAAAAGTGTAGAACGTGGAAACGCCGCTCATGATGGTCGTCGCCGGGGCTGTAATTGGTTTTGAATCAGTCGGAGCATCTGCGGCAATTTGCACTTTGTCAATTAACGTAATGGTGTCACCAAACTGCAGCGGTGATCCGCCACCCATTCCAGTAAGCTGTACCTTTACGTTACGCTGATTGTTGGTTTTATCGTCACGTAACCACATGTCAACATCTTTGTAATTGACACCATCGACTGTGGCACCGTTTATTATTATCATTGTATTGTCTTTACCAAACCCGGAGGACAATGAGAAATTGTAATTTTCAAAGGCAGTCGTCGCCCCAATTGAAAGCGTTTGCCCATTAAGGTTTAAAGTATTGCTGCTGAAGTATCGTCCAGTTTGACCACCATAATCTGTATCACCCCAAAAAGCACAACGGTTTTTGCAAATGTTCCGCCATTTATCGTAACTGTGTTCTGTGTTGCATCTGTTTGGTTTGTACCTCCTTCTTGATACGAAACACCACCGTAGATATTTCCCAAAATGTTACCGCCGTTTATAGTAACATTATTACCGAGTGCGTTTCCACCACCTGCGGAAAAACCGCCGAAAATATTTCCTCTAATAGTACCGCTGTTGACAATGACATTGTTATTTTTCGCATGTCCAATGTCTGTAGAAGCCGAATAGTTACCACCACCAGTCACGTCATAATGCACGGTTCCGCCATTGATTATGACCGTATTGAAACTCGCATCCCCAGTGCCGACTGCTTCGGAATTCCAAGCACCGAAAACAGAGCGTACTTCACCGCCATTCATTATCACAAGATTGCCATCGGTACTCTCCCCGGTATGTGCGCCTCCGTATATATCACCTGCTTGTGCTACTGTACCATCATACCAAATACCACCGTTGACAATGACAATATTGCGATTCCAAATGTCGTTTACATAGTGTCCATTTACTTGTGATGTTTTTGAGGTAAGAGCTTTGGGTCTGTCTCCATGTCTTGTAACGATTTGCGTAGCGGGGTCGCTGCTGTTGCCGTTAAAGATGGTGATTGTTCCGTTAATGTTTTGCGCGAATGTTGAAGCGGTGAACGATGTAACAAATAATGCGGAGAGTAAGATTTTTGTAAACCCTTTTAATTCGGCCCCCTTCTCCATTTCAGCAGTGGGTGTTATTTCAGTAATTCTCATTGATCTCTCCTTGATTGGTATAATTGTTAAATTTTGCAAAGCGAGACGCCAACGTAAGTTGGAGTGATATACGCAGGGTTTCCGGTTTAAAAATAAATTTATACTGTCGCCGGAATAAATTGCTTGTTTTCAAATCTAGGGAAAACTCTGAAGATAATCAGCACCAAACATTGAAAAACTCGGAAAATGAGCCGACCAATTCACGCCTCGACGGCAGGTCACTCGGCGGCAAACGGTATATACGATTATCGAATATAACGTCGAACGATTTATGCTTATCGATTAAAGTGACGGTAAATGCTGTTCCACTTACCGAAATGCTCCGGCAAGTTTCGCCATTTGCTGCCGTTTTCGGCAGGGCCTTAATGTTACAGAAAAGAGACTTGGAGAAAGGCGATATTTTAGATTTCGACGTTTCCTCCTTGGAGAGGAAACGCGTGTTTGATCTGTTCGTATTGTTCGGGAGTGAGTATTTTCATCCGCGAACAACACGAAAGTTCAAGTTTTCTGTCAATACCATAGAGTTAACACGCATTAGACTAACGCCCCTAGGCACACTGGTTGGCTAACTTGTTCGCAATTAGCGTTGCAGTTAATCGGAGGACCGGAATAATACTGCACTAAAATTTACATATCGCAACAAATATCGTGTAGCGATTATATTGGTTTATGAATGAGATAATCAAACAAAATCATTCTGCGAACTTGGTGATTGCCGGTGATTTATCACAAGTTTTTTGGTGATCTATACCATAGCACGGCATGGTGATGCGCTTCGCGTGACGTATTCTGCCCTCCGTTGGTCGGCTTCGTTTGCCGAAGTTTCGTTGGTTGGGAAAGGTAACTTTATTGTCGTTGAACAGTATAAAAAAATTTGCCAACCGAACCCGTGATATTTTGTGCAAATCTAAAAAAGGTGTTCTTATTTTGCCTAAACCTCTTGTTTTAACTCTACTTGCTTAATTAACCCGAAAAGTTTGTGTAATTATTCCATTTTTACTAAAAGTCAGAGTCGTTATATCCGATACAAGATAATGGAAAACCTTATTTTTTCATTGGTGACTTTTTTCGAAACAGCTCCTTACTAAAATGTCTGACGCACCGTTTGATCCTAGAGAACTTGAACGCTTGGCCGCTGCTCAAAGCAGAAGCGACTCGTCTGTTCTTGTCGAAACAAAGGCAGGCGGCACGTTTTTCATAAATAAAGCAGTCATTGCGTTAGGCCAATTTTTCACCAGAAAGCTGGAAACACTAGGCGGCATTTCGATTTTTTTCGTCGAAACGCTTTATTGGATGATAATTAAGCAAACGAAACGTGAATCGCTGTTAAATTCGTTTTACACAATTGGCGTCCTCAGTTTGCCAGTCGTAATGCTTACCGGCATGTTTATTGGTATGGTTTTGGCCGTGCAAACATACACACAGTTTAAAGCAATTGGTATGGAAACCCGTATCGGAGCAGTGATAAATCTCTCGCTGCTCCGTGAACTCGGCCCGGTACTTGCCGCAACAATGCTTGCTGGTCGTGTTGGTTCGTCAATCGCAGCCGAGTTGGGTACGATGCGAGTAACCGAACAAATAGACGCGCTAACCAGTATGGGTGCGAATCCGGTCCATTACCTTGTCGTTCCCCGATTCATCGCGTGTTTGTTGCTGATTCCGGCCCTTACCGCAATGGGTGATTTTTCCGGCGTTGTCGGCGGTGCTTTATATTGCACGAGAGTATTAGCAATTGAAGAACAT
>JBOFQC010000203.1:0-3360 GCA_051660725.1 Thermoguttaceae bacterium | reverse complement strand
AATTATTTCTGAAACAGACGATGCGTTCATATTCGAACTTGCAGTATCCGGCGAAACTGTTCAGCGGACTATTCCAAAAAGCAAAATCCACTCTGTAACCCAAAATGATCAAATTCGTGTCGTTAATGAAAAACCTGCGACTGATGAAAAGTCAGAAAGCAATAATCGAAACAGCGCAAAACCGGTTACACGCACTCCAAAGCAAGTTGCCGACCTGATACAGCAGCAAGGGAGCACACCCCCAGATTGGCTTGCGGCGGCAAAGCTCGAATTTCCAAAGACACTGGATTTATCTTTCAGCGACTCACCGGGCGACTGGAATAATCAGAAAAACATCGGGCAATACATCTGGGATATAATCAACCCGAATCAAGGCCGTTGGAAACAAGGTGTCAAATTCATGTACCACCTGCTTGATGTGAATAAAAATAATCCGCAGGCAATTCGTAAAGTACAAGAAACACTTGGTGACTTTTACTTCAAGTTTTTTCAAGATTATCCACGTGCCGCATATTGGTGGACTAAAGCCGGTGTTGCAAAACAACCAAGTGACCGCCCCTGGCATGCCGGGCTGCTTGCCGAGTGTTACTGGAAGCTGGGAAGCAAAAAAATGGCTCAGGATTTACTTGAAAAAATGCCGCTGACTCTGCATCACATTAAATTGTATGCCGATATGGGTGAACTTGATAAGGCTCTAAAAATTGTCGACCAGATTGCGCAATATAATGCCAGACCGGACTTTGTATACATTTACGCCGGTGACGCCTGCCGCACTGCCGGGAAGTTCGACAAAGCGGTTGAGTACTACCAAAAAGTTCTTGATATACCGGAAAATCCAAACAGAACAAAAGAACAGATGGAACGTAACACCAAACGTGCAGCGGCAAATATTATTGGTATCAATGCGTTTAACCGACTGGATATAAAGAAGATTCCAGACGGTATTTACAAAGGTGACAGTGTTGGCTTTGCAGGACAGCTTTACGTTGAAGTTACTGTCAAAGACAAAAAAATAACAAATGTCAAAGTTACTTCCCACGAAGAAAAACAGTATTACTCTTCACTTGACGACATTCCACACCAGATTATTTCAAAACAAAGCCTGACGGACATTGACGCGGTAAGCGGTGCCACTGCAACTTCCGAAGCAATTGTCAACGCTGCTGCAAAGGCACTGGTCGCCGAACAGAAAAAATAACTTGTAACATTATTTGGAGCCACACAAATGAAAGTTTTATTTTATGCAACTATTATTCTGATAGCAGTTTACGCCGTGTGTAATTGTACAGCGCAAGGTGAAGAAGATCAGCCGGAGTGGCTCACGAGCGGAAAGTTTTCGTGGAAATCGTCACCACCGTTTGTGAAACCGGCGGACCGACCGGAAGACCCATGCGTTTCGACAAAAGATCCGACGATTGTCGTTTTTGAAGAAAAAGGTCATCTGTTCACCACAATCCGTAGCGAAAAAAGGACGCATCAGATCGAGTATTTATGTTTCACAAATCTGAAGGACGCGGATAAATCGGAACGTCATATATTGACGATGCACCCCACTTTTTTTTGTGCGCCGCAAGTGTTTTATTTCACGCCGCATAAAAAATGGTATCTGATTTGCCAAGCATCCGACGAAAGCTGG
Organism: Thermoguttaceae bacterium; assembly: GCA_051660725.1. Classification (GTDB taxonomy): domain Bacteria; phylum Planctomycetota; class Planctomycetia; order Pirellulales; family Thermoguttaceae; genus JAVBSX01. The sequence goes on along the minus strand of JBOFQC010000203.1, from coordinate 1,724 downwards.
AAGGAAAAATATGGCAATCCGTATGGTGCTTGTTTTTCAACGTCGGACGACATTTCCGACCCGAAATCATGGACTCCGCTTGTGCCACTTGGCGCAAAACCGGCAGGGACAAACTACGGACTTGATTTTTGGATTATTTGCGACGAAAAACAAGCGTACCTGTTTTTCACGACATTGGACGGTAATATGTGGCGGGAAGAAACGCTGCTCGAAAAATTTCCGCACGGCTGGTCGGAACCCGTGAACGTGATTAAAGACGACATTTTCGAAGCGAGTCACACTTATAAAATCAAGGGGATGGACAAATATCTAACGGTTGTTGAAGCACAAAATGGGCCCAGTTGGCGGTATTACAAGGCGTACACAGCTGATTCGCTCGACGGTAAATGGTCGCCACTTGCCAACACTCACGAGAAAAATTTTGCGAGCATGAATAACGTGGAATTTCAAGGTCCAAAATGGTCCGACTCAATCAGTCACGTCGAACTGTTGCGGAGCGGATACGACGAAAAAATGGAGATTGATCCGAACAATTTGTTTCTGATTTATCAAGGTGTCACGGATCAAAGCCGAGACTCAAAAGCTTATGGGCAAATACCTTGGAAACTTGGTGTGCTTGAATTTTCAGGAAAATAATTTGTTGCGTTTAGGAAAATTTTATGATAAACAACCAATGGATTATACTCCGACGTTTGATTCAAGGAGCGTCATTGTTTTTGTTTTGCGTACTGTTTTTTTACGTTTCTTGTCCGTATGTCGGTTTATTATCGCAAACGCCAATAACGGAATCACAGGCCAAACCTGCTCAGACGTCACTCAGAAATGGTGTCGCGGAAAATTTTGACAATGATCAATTTTTCGCAGAGCTTACCGAAATATCGGACGAACCGACTTCAATAAATGGAGCTGACAACGAAGCTTTCGACGCCGAACTGGACGAAAAATCTGATATCGCATACCCCGTGCCGGTTTATGAGCCGCCGACATACTTGAACGCAGATTCTGAACAAACGCCAAACTTTTCTGAGCATTATGCAGTTTCGATGCAAAAGAAATCGTTTGTTGTGCCGTATCTATTTTTGTCATTTGATCCTTCAGCAGTATTAGCGACTACCGCAACATTTACCTTCTCATCTCGCGGCAGTATTTGGCTTTATACAATTGGCATCATATTTTTATCTTTCATTTTTTCGCGGTCATTCTGCGGGTACATCTGCCCAATGGGTGTGGTTATTGACATATCAGATTGGCTGTTGGCGCAAGTACCTTTTGTTTCCCATGCTAGAAAGAAGGTGTCAGGTACGTTTGGGAAAGATGTGCGTAATAACTATCCGAGAATCTTAAAACTGCAAAACTTACGATTCGGAATTTTAATTGTATTGTTTTCTGCCGCGATATTTGGTGTGCTTTTAACCGGTTACGTATCACCTATTCCGATTTTAACAAGGAACATTGGAGTTATTTTCTCGCCGCTTCAAACCGCATATTTCCGTGGCTGGGGGCAAGTACCGACGCTGGGCGTAGTGAGCTGGATTTCCATTGCGATTTTCGCCGGAATCCTTTTTGCAGGAATTTTGATGCCACGGTTCTTCTGCCGAGTGCTGTGTCCTTCCGGCGCAATTTTTTCGTTGTTTAACCATTACTTCGGCACGCTATTCTCGCAAAAAATTGACAAAGAGAAATGCGTAAAATGCGCAAAGTGTTTCTCTGCTTGCGCTTTTGAC
>JBOFQC010000202.1:0-4576 GCA_051660725.1 Thermoguttaceae bacterium | reverse complement strand
TTGCAATTTGCGCTTCCGTGTTGCTTTCGTTGCTCACGTCGATTACCGTGATACCGTCCGCCTGTGCGGTAGCGCTGAAAGATGCGAAAGCCCGAAAAACGCTTACTTCGCGGGTTTTCAAATCAATGTTCGGCCTGTTACATATTTTCCAGAAGATTACGACGTTGTTCTCCAGAGTGATTTACGCTTTAATGGAAAAAAGTTTCGCCGGTGTGACGCTGCGAATAGGAATTGTCGTGTCAATTTCGTTTCTGGCGTTCATACTCAGTTTCTACATGATGCCGCCGGCCAGTTATTTGCCGACTGGAAATAAGAACCAGGTTTCAGGCCGTATGATGCTACCCCCGGCGTACTCAATTGCGAACACGATTTCAATTGGACGACGCATTCAGGAACAGCTCCAACCGTATTGGGAAGCGAAAACAACGGAAGAATCAGCGGCAATTCAAACCGTGTTTGATCCGAGGTCGCAAAAAGAAGTGAAAAACGTGCCGCCAATCGCCGACTTCTTCATTGTACTTCGGCCAACCGGCCTTTTCATGCTTTCGACCAGTAAAGACCCGAATAATGTCAGGCCGCTCGAAGCACTTCTGAACAAAACAATGAACTCAATTCCCGGAAGTATCGGAATGGGTAACCAAAGCTCGATTTTTGGTCGCCGGGCCGGCGGTTCCAACTCCGTGCAAATCGAAGTGACCGGAAACGAAATGACCCGACTCAGAAGTTCGGCGAATTACCTTGAACGGCGTCTTACCGAGGTTTTTTCAAGGCCGGCAGTGCAAACCGACCCGCCGAACTACATTCTTAACGGTCCGGAACTTCAGATTGTAATCGATCAGGTTCGGGCCAAAGAAATTGGAATCAGCGTTTCCCGGCTCGCAACGGCTGCCCGTTCAATGATTGACGGAACAAAGGCCGGAGATTTCGATTTCGAGGGGGACAACATCGACTTAACGGTTATTCGCGACCCCGATTTGCCGATGACACCAAATGAGGTTCTCGATTTGCCGATTTCTATCACTGACACAGACGGTAAGCCGGTAATTGTGCAGCTTTCGCAACTGGTGCAATTTGTTCCAGCGGAGTCGTCGCAGCAGATTCGACGTGTCGAACAGGAACGGGCAATTCAGATAACGGTCAATCCGCCGCAAAACGTCGCTCTCGAAGAAGCGCAAGCAAAAATTATGCAAGCAGTCGAAGAATGCCGTAACGAAGGGGGATTGTCTTCTGACATACGTATTCGGTTGGCAGGAAACGCAGACAAACTTTCGCAAACCAGAGCCGCAATGATGGGAAAATGGACCGGCTTCAATTGGGAATCAATTGAAAGCGTTGGACTTTCAAGATTTTTCCTTTCGCTTTTGATAACGTACCTGTTAATGTCGGCACTGTTCGAAAGCTTTCTTTATCCGTTGGTTATTATGTTCAGCGTTCCGTTCGCAATGGTTGGCGGTTTTGCCGGCTTGGCTTTGGTTCACGCAAACGATCCGACGCAGCAAATGGACACGCTAACAATGCTCGGATTCATCATCCTGATCGGCGTGGTCGTAAACAACGCGATTCTGTTGGTTCACCAATCACTGAACTTCATGCGAGGTTTTGGCGAATCGGCGGACGACAAAATCGAAGCGATGCCGTACCGAGAAGCGATTACCGAAGCGGTTCGGACTCGTTTACGTCCGATTATGATGACTACTTCGACAAGCGTTTTCGGAATGTTACCGCTTGTAATCGCACCGGGCGCAGGAAGCGAACTGTATCGGGGCCTCGGCGGCGTTGTCGTCGGCGGATTAATCTGTGCCACGTTGTTTACGCTCGTGATTATCCCGATAATGCTCAGCTTGGTTATGGATGCGAAATCGGTGTTTAATAGACGTTAAAAAAAGACGTTAGACTTCAGACGTTAGACTTCAGAATAATCAGGGGAAACCTGATTAAAATAAAAAATCTAATGTCTAAATTCTAACGTCTAACGTCTAAAAACTAACGGCTACTCATTATCTTTCGGTTCTTTTCCGAGAGCAAGGAACGCGACCAGGCAAACGGCAACCCAAGCGGACGGGATTAGCCAGATCATGCGCCAATCATAAGCTTGGACACGCAACCATTCGTCACGGGTGACATCAGCACCGGCTTCTTTGCCGAGTTTTTCACGTACCAATTCAAAAGCTTTTTCGATATCTGCTTTTGTATACGTTTGTTCACCAATCTTAAACTTGTCGATCTTGGCAATATCGTCTTTGGTTAAAGTATTATTCTTATTCTCGTCATAATTGCCGAGATGTGCAGCAGCAGGTTCTTTTTCGGCATCTTTGCTTTCCATCATGCTTTTAACCATTCCGCTCAGGTCAAGATAACGCCAAGCAGAGTTTTCCATTTTCGCATCATTCCACGGCGGAAGCGGCACATCGACTTCACCTGTTTCAGACGAAATCTTTACAGCTTTCACCATTGGCGGAAATGCGTCGTGAACTTTACCGAATCCGAGACTTCCGAGAACTTGGCCGACACCGATGAGAAGGAATACCATAAGACCCTGAGCACTCGCTTTCAAATTTTCCGGCGCTTTCTTGGCAGCGTACATATAGGCCGCGACGTAAAGGAAGCTGTAGCAGAAGCCGTGCAGCAAAAGTCCGGCAATTGTCCAGGAAAAACCGGGCTGCGCGAAGCAGAAATAACGAGCCGACCACGCAGCCATACCGATTAGAATTACCCGCTTCAAACCGAATTTCGCAACGCAGAACGGAAGTGCCGCCATGAACGCGATTTCTGAGAATTGGTTAAGCGTTGTAAGCGCAAGTGGTGACGGATAACCACGTTCTGACAAGAACGGAACCTGAGTCGGGAAAAAGTAGTTACACGCTGGAATACTTGCCAAAAACACAAGCACTGCGAAAATCGCAAATGACGGGTCTTTGAACATTTTCAACGCACCGAGACCGAGCACGTCGGATTTTTCGCCCGGTGCTGGAGCACCCTTCGGCGGGGTGTTCGGAAGTGTCAAGGCGTAAAAGGCCAACAAAACGCAACATGCCCCGCCAACGAAGAAAAAGTACGAGTTGTCCGCACCACCAGTGAAAGCGGCAAGGAACAGATTCACGCAAATCCAGCCAATTGTGCCAAACATAAACACATACGGGCCCATTGTCGGAGACGGCATGTGTTTAAATACAATTGTGTTCACAATTGCCAGAGTCGGCGAATAGAAAATGCCGAACAGCAGCATCAACGTCATCAGCACATAAAACGAGACCTGGTTATTCATGCAAACGGCACCGCATGCGAAAAAGCAGAGGCCGCCCAACAGGTGCAGAACCGCTGCGACTATTTGTGCCGGGAAGTAACGGTCAGCAATTGGTCCAATAAACATTGGCGAAATTACAGCACCGATTGGAAACGCGGCGTAAAGCCAACCGACTTCACTTCCGGTCAAGCCGAGTGGGCCCATTGCGAAGCCGGCAAGTGCGCCGGCCCAAGAGCCCCAGATTGCGAATTGCAAAAAATACGCGATACATAATCGCGGATATATCATTGCATGTTTTGTTTCTGTCATATTCTTGTGTTATTGTTAGAGTATAAGAGTGTAACTAATCTTTTATATTACGTCTTTTAAGTATTTCGTCACGTACTTTTTCTGGATCGTTGATGGCCCAAAGTACAGCTTCTGGTGTTGGCATTCCCACGCTTGCCGTTTGTATATTTAAACGCCAGAAACCGAAAAAACGCATAAGCGGACCTTGAATGAGTACGACATCCGTTATCCGATTAAGCGGAATTGTTTTGCGTGAAAGAAAGAACACACCTTGATTTATACAAAGCGTGTCGCCTTTCACGAAATAGTCTTTTTCTTCGACTTGCCGCATTATCAGCCATTCACCGAACAATTTGTAATAGGCGAAAAAAATTCCAAGTACAAATATAACAGCAAATGTTCCTGTTAATCCAAGCCAGAAAATAACACTAAAAAAACCTGATTCACTGCTAAAAAGTCGTGCAAATTCAATAGACATACAAGCAAAAGCGAAACAAATGGCTATCCAGAAAATAAGAAGCACCAGAAGTGTCATTGTATACTGCTTTAGCGATTCACGGTCCAACTCGATTTTGTACGTGTCGGTTGAGGTTTCCTTGTTTTCAACGTTATCTGCGTTTTCCATGTTTTAGTATTTGGTTATTTCAACAATTCGTCGAAATCAATATCTTTGATACTGAAAACAGTGATTGTACTCGGTTCGTCGTTTTTATTTCCGTAAGGAAGATCAATATTTGCGGCGTAAACCTTTCCGTCACGGAGACAAACTTCACTGCAACGGTCAAGTTCGCCACCTGCTCCGGTTCCGCCGACTGGGTCTTGGGCCAATTTCACGATTTTGCCGTTTGCCGGATTCGCGACAAGAACCGCATTTCCAGCGAAGTCTGCGAAGAAAATGTATCCTTTCGGACAAACTTTGATTCCGTCAACGCTTTCGGCTGGTCCGCCTTTCGCACAAACCCGATCAGACTCTACTTTTCCTTTCGTTGCGTCGAGAGTAAGTTCGATTATTTCCTTATCTCCGAAGTTGGCAACGTAAACTTT
>JBOFQC010000201.1:0-2056 GCA_051660725.1 Thermoguttaceae bacterium | reverse complement strand
TGTTGGTGAGTATTATCTTAACGCCTCACCACTTGATGGGGGCGATTTCGCAATTGCTAAACAATGGTTCGAAAAAGCGGCTGCGCTGAATGAACCTGCATCGCAAACTTTACTCGGAAGCAGGTTTGCCGAAACCCCTGAAGAAAGAGTGAAGTGGTATCAAAGTGCCGCTCAACTTGATTACCCGCCGGCTCAGCATCTGCTCGGTCAATGCTACGCCAACGGAAACGGTGTCAATCAGGATACCGAACTTGCCAAATACTGGATTGGCAAAGCCGCCGCTCTCGGATACGCTCCCGCTGTTGACGCTTGGAAGAATTTTCAATAATTAGCCGCCGAGTCCTGCTCGGCGATGTACTCCCCGGAGCAGGGCTCCGGGGCTAACTTGAATGAAAAATTTTACAATTTAGCTGACTGCTTTGTATGACTTTTATTGGTGTCATATTTTACTCCTAACAAACGATAAGGCGTTGGCGTTGCAAACCTTCTAGAGTGGTGTTCACAATTGACGTCAGCTGGTCGCGTTGTTCCGCACCGACGGATTTGCCGTGAACCGCAATTTTCAGACGTCCGGCACGAACTTCTTTTTGTATCTCGGCGACAATGTCAGACATCGAGTGTCTGCCGTCAAGATTTTTTATAATCGTTGACACCAACGGATCGAGCTGCAGTATCTCAAATGCCGAGTTGGTCAGTTTACCGACGTTACGTTTAACCATTTGCCGTGCAAAAGCTCGGGTATAAGGACGCCGTGGGTCGCGTCCCAGGCTTTGCGGCGGATGAAGCATGATTTTTATTAGGCCGTACTTCAGAAGCCGATCCATCACTTTTTCGAGTTCACCGCGGTTCACGCCTGAAGTAAGAATATTCGGACCGCCTTTGGTAACCATGTGTTCCCAAATCTGCTGGAGCGTGAAATATTCTGAGCGGTGTTCGTTCAGGAAATTGCACAGTTGCGTTACGATTGGTTGCGGATTAAGCACAATCTCGAGATTTACACGGCGTTTTATTGACCACTTCTTTAGCGCATTCGGGTCGTTATTTTACGAATCGGTGTCAATTTCCTGAATTACGCAGTCTGTTGGTACGTAAAAGCTGTAACGGTTCACAATATCGCTCCGGATTCGTGTCGGTACATCGCTTCGACAAATTATGCTTGAGCGAAAAGTCCGGTTAATTATGAAATCCATGTATTGTTCGGAAATCTCTGTGTGGTGAGTCTTTTCAATAAGTCGGCTCAGTTCAGCGTCGGTGAGCCAAATCTGAAAGTCGGTCCATTCGAAATCGGAGACGTGTTTTAACCGTTTGTCATGCAATCTCCGGCAAAAATCGAGCAGGTAACACGGATGATTCTCCGGCTCAAGATATTCGTGATAAAGGTAATAATCGTCTACACCTTGGATCATTTGCTTCATTTCTTCGGTGAATTTTGCGAAGTACGAGTCCGGTTTTTGATTGGCCCGTTGCGCGATGTAATTCACAATTGCCCGCGCCTGCTGAACTTTCGTGTCCGAATCGGTAAACGTGTTGGCCTGGACGGCATGCAAAAGCATGATGTTACGGACGTATTCCTTGAAGTGCCAGCCGGGATACGTGTTGTACGAAATCATCGCCACTCCGCCGGGAGCAAGGTTTTGGCTGCAAATTTCGAGCATTTTATCTTGCACAAACGGCGGAATCCACGAATACACGCCGTGTGAGATAATATAATCGAATTCGCCCCAACTTGCGTCGACATCCATCATGTTGGCGTGACGTAGCTCGATATTTTTCAGTCCGAGAGTACGGATGAACTGCTGACCGACCTTAATCTGCTGGTCGGAAAGATCGATTCCCAGAAATTGGCTATTCGGCAGTTCCTCGGCTTGCGGAATGATAGTTTTGCCGGTTGCGGTCCCGATTTCGAGGATTCTGGCATTGTTTACGTCTTTTGTCGGGACGCCGAAAAGGTCCGCCACAGTTTCTATCAAGCGGATATTTCCCTGAGTATGCGGCAGTGCGTCATACAATACTTCGTCGTAAGCACTTTCAGTCGTGGAGATAGAGTCGTTTTCGT
>JBOFQC010000200.1:0-2244 GCA_051660725.1 Thermoguttaceae bacterium | reverse complement strand
ATGTTAGCGAAGTACTGCAAAGACAGTCCGCTTGCGAGAGACGCAAGGAAAAACGCCACAATTGCCGGACGCAATATCAATTCCCCGGGTAACCTGAGGTAGGGCTACTCGTTAGCCGCTTGTTCGCCGCCGAGCCCTGCTCGGCGTAGCTCCCCGGAGCAGGGCTCCGGGGCTAACCGGGACGAAAAAAAAGATCAATTGTATTCTCATGTCAAAAAACATTCTTATTTCAAAATATTCTGATCGTTTTTTTGAGGTGCTTTCTTTAGCGTTGCCGCTTATATTGCTGCCAATTCTGGGAGTGTTCATATTCATTCAGCCAATTTTTGTACAGCCGCTTCACGCTGAATCGCTGATAATCGCAGGCGGCGGTTCTGTCGAAGGAAAACTCTTGACACCATTACGGGTAAACAGTCAGGGCGAACCAGTTGCGCAAGACGGAGTAGTTGCCGAAATCGAGGTGTTAAAAGGACTTGTAATCGGTGTCGATGCGGCTGTGATTAAAGAAAAAATCGACGACGACAAAGATGACCGTGTCCTTTACAATAAGTTTGCTGCATTGCAGCCGGACACGGTTCCGACCCATTTGGAAATTGCCGAGTGGTGCACGACAAAGCGTTTGAGCGATCTTGCGACTTTTCACTGGAACAGAGTAATTGAGCTTGACCCTAACAATGAACTGGCAAGGAAGAAACTCGGTTATTTCAAAGACTCGAAGACCGGACAATGGACGACAACTGACGAGCGGATGTCCAAACGTGGATACGTTTATTACAAAGGTAATTGGATAACACCACAAGAAAAGCGTATTCTGGAAGGCACAACGGACCAAAAAGATACCACGAAACAGTGGAAAAAGAGTGTTCAGCAGATGCGGCAAATGTTCGGTAATGCCGAAATGCGACGAAAGTTTACTGAAATTGACGACCCTGCCGCAGTTGCGGTAATTATTGACGAACTCAAGCGGGAAAAAAGCCCCGACATCCGAATTGTTTATATAAGAACGCTTTCAAATATTGGAACCTTAAATGCAATTCAAGTGATAGCTGGCACTTACATGAACGACCCGAATGAAGAAGTACGTGGTACTTGCTTGGACCAATTGAAAAAGCATCCGCAGTGGGCGCCAACAATTGGGGCTTACTTGGGTAAGTTTTTGGGAAGTGGAGGTGAAACTGCCGACGTTGAACCTCCGGTTATCAACAGGGCCGCTTACGCAATTGGTGAAATTGGTGACCGTTCCTCGGTTGGCAAACTCATCGACACGCTGGTAACCCGTCATAAACGGGAAGAAATCATCGGCAGTGCCGGCTTGGGCGGCGGCACATTCAGCAGTAGCGGTATTGGAATGTCGCAAGGCACATCGAAAAAAACCACAATATTCATTTCCGAAAACGAAGACGTTCTTTTCGCCTTGAGAAAATTAACTGGCGTAAACTTCCGATACGACCAAGAAGCGTGGCGCAGCTGGTTGAAAGAAAAACGTAAAGTCGTACCGGTTGATATCAGGCGCGGATAAAAAGTTGTTTTGGTTAATTTGATACTGCGTTACTGCGTTCCTCGATTAATAAAAACAGCCGCCTCTAAATCATACACTAGCTTATTGCTAATTATTAGCAGTCTTTAGATGTCTTTACTGGATATAAAGTTATAAGGACTAATATCACAAGCATTTAAGTTTGTCTTTTTGGTTGTGTATCTTTTTAATGCAACAAATTCGAACAGAGTGCTTTATTTTGCAGCACCATCTTTTGTATTGAGATTGGATCGCATCATAAAGATACGCAAGAGATTCCGATTTTAATTGTAACTCATTACTAAATAATACATTACACAGAAAATAAATATTGTTAGGCATGGTTTTTGCATCATAATATGTTATGGGACATGTCTTTACGAAGATAACAAACGATAAAATAAAGATATTTTCCATTGGGATTGTAAAAATAACTCTTTAGCCACACACATTTAAAGCGGTTGTAAACCCAAATCTGTGAACAAGTTAGAGTTGCCACGAAAGCCATTTGCCTTGTGAATGAATTATTACTTGGAGTTTGGGGCACAGTAAAAATTGACATGAAAGGACGTGATTTGATGAAATTGGGTAGTGCGTTGTCAGTGTTAGTAATTGGGATATGACAAATGGTCGAAATCTGGTATATTGCCGTTTTCAACACACGGAGGTTTCGCCATGAAAAAAAAGTACATTGTTCGATTGACCGACGAAGAGCGGGAAACGTGTCT
>JBOFQC010000199.1:0-2477 GCA_051660725.1 Thermoguttaceae bacterium | reverse complement strand
AAAAAGCTGAACCTACCGCAGAAGGAGCTGCAGTTTTCTAACAAGCATCCTCCGTTGGTGCTTCGTCTGAAATACGACGCCGCCCAAACCACATCGGAAAACGCCCGGCATTGGTCGATGGCCGATGCGCTTAGTGCGGATGGCTCCATGACGCCGGAAATCCGTCGAATACTTCGTAATAGGGCACGGTATGAAGTTGCGAACAATTCTTATGCCAAGGGGTTGGCAGTGACAATTTCAACAGACTGTATCGGAACCGGACCACGGCTCCAGATACTTTCCGATAACGACAAGTTCAACTCGATTGTCGAAGCGGAATTTACCGCATGGTCGGAAGCCGCCCGACTCGGTGAGAAATTGCAAACGATGCGGATGTCTAAAATTACCGATGGTGAAGCGTTTGCTGCGATTTTGAAGAATCCGAGAATCAATCACCCGGTTGAGATCGATATTCGTCCAATTGAAGCTGATCGGATAACATCACCGTATCCGTCGCTACAACGCGAAATGGATGGGGTAGAGTACGACCAATTCGGCAATCCGATACGGTATCACATCGCGACGGAACATCCGGGTGACACCTCGCTATGGCATGGCACGTTTGAAACTATTGCTGCCGAATATATGATCCACTGGTATCGTCCCGACAGGCCCGGTCAGTCACGTGGTATTCCGGAGATCACGCCAGCACTTCCGCTCTTTGCACAATTACGCAGATATACATTAGCGGTTCTGGCCGCAGCGGAAACAGCGGCAGATTTTGCGGCGGTCCTTTACACCGACTCGCCCGCGAACGGTGAGGCACAGCCGCTTGAACCTCTTGATATCGTCGCACTTGAGAAACGGATGGCAACCGTAATGCCTGATGGCTGGAAACTTGGCCAGATCAGGGCGGAGCAGCCGAACACAACTTATGCGGAATTCAAGCGGGAAATTCTCGGCGAAATCGGTCGCTGTATGTTGGTGCCAGTCAATATTCTGATAGGTGATTCTTCCAAGCACAACTATGCGTCAGGCCGACTTGATCATCAAGGGTATTATCGCAACATCAACGTCGAGCAGAAGCTCTGCGAACAGGTGGTTTTGTTTCCGATTTTCGATGCATGGTATCGGGAAGCATGTCGTTTACGATTATTTACGCCTCCAAAAAGAGGGTTTCCACTGAATCGGACCGGTAACCAAGTAAAAGGGGGAACCGTTCGTACATCGATTTGTGGTGAAGCGGCATGTTTCTTTTGGGATGGTGTCGAACATGTTGATCCGATCAAAGAGGCCAAAGCAGTGGCTACGAGAATTGATTCCCGTGTTTCCAACCTCGCTATCGAATGTGCCAAATATGGGCGAGATTGGGAAGATGTACTGACGCAAGCCGCCAAGGAGGAAAAACTTATCCAAACATTGGGGCTGGAGAAGAAACCGCTTCCGAAGCTCCAACCAACCAAACGAAGGAAGAAATCTGATGAAGAATCTCAAACTGACGAGCCTGACATTCGAGGCGAGTCCGATCAAGTTCGTCGACGCCGTAAGCGACGCGACGAATCTGGAGGCGAGTGGTGACAGTTCGCCACCGCGATTTTCGCTTATTGCCTATACCGGCGGCAAGATTCAAACGAAAAATCTGCCTATACCGTTCGTGATAGAGTTGACTGGAATTAGCATTCCGAACCAACGCATACCGGTTAGATTTGAACATAAGTCTTATCAAGGTGTCGGGCACACGATGCAGATTGCCGTTATTGGCACCGAAGTTATTGCCGAAGGGCTTATTTCACGGGACACATCCTGGGCGCGTGATGTAACCAAATCATCGAAGAATGGATTTCCGTGGCAGGCGAGTATGGGCGGTCCGATAGTTGAGGCGGAATATGTCCCGGAAGGTGAACAAGTAACAATTAACGGCCAGACATTCACCGGCGAGATGTATGTCGTCCGTAAAATGACATTAAAAGAAATCAGCTTCGTCGATCTCGCTGCGGATGAAAACACATCTGCAAAGGTCGAAGCGCAATATGATGACAAGGAAATCGATATGACAGTGACAAATACTGCAACGAAAGACACACCGACCAGTAACGTGATCGATACGCCGCTATCTGGTGGTAATCGGGAACATACACCTGTGATACCGGAACGGATCGAAGCGGCAGGTAATTCGGTTGTTGACACCGCAAAGATAATGCGAGAAATCCAGCAGAACATGCTGATTGACCAACGCCGTATTGCTGCGATTGCGAAGATTGGAGGAGGCCAGTTACCTGATTTGGAAGCGAAAGCTATTGAAGAAGGTTGGAGCGTTGAAAGATTCCACGGGGAATACCAGAACAAAACAATGCCTGACGCCACAAAAGTTTCCATGTCCGGTACGACGCAAAACAAGGGTGCAATGAAGCCGACCGTTTTGGAGGCGATTGCTCTTTCGACGAGCGGCAGTTCCCGCACCTACATGGAAGCTCAATATGATGTGTCAACATTGGAAA
>JBOFQC010000198.1:0-2085 GCA_051660725.1 Thermoguttaceae bacterium | reverse complement strand
GTGAAGTGTTCCGCCTCCCGTTGGTCGGCTCTGTTCCCGAGTTTTTCAATGTTTAATGCTGATTATCTTCAGCTAACCCTAAATTGGAAAACATGCAGTTTATGCCAGGCGACAGTATAATAAGGCAAACTCTATATGTTTTTTTGCTTTTGCAATGTAATTTTATGCTATAGTTACATTGTAATATTGTAGTAAACACTACATATTACAGCCGAATTTTGGACTGGTTTGAACGTAAGTTCATTTCAGATTCGGCTTTGTGACGAAATTACTGCAAAATGAGGCGGGCTTTTACCGCCGTGAAAATAAACAATAAAAATAGAATAAACATTCTTTTGTGTCTATTATGAAAATCGGTGTAAAATTAGCATTGGGGTTCGGTACAATCGTTTTATTGCTTGTAATTGTCGGGTTAGTCGGTTGGTACGCGATTATACAGAGCAGCCTGAAAACGGACGACCTTTATTATAAAGAACAATTAATGAATGGTGTTTTGCAAACGCAAAAGCTGATTTCAGACGCTCAGGCAAACTCCTACGCTGGTAGTTTGTACAAAGAAAAGGAATGGGCTGATAAAACTCAGGCGACTCTTACGGAAATTGAAAACTTATTGAACGAAATCATGCCGCAACTTTCTGGCAAAAATCAGGAACTTGCGGGAAATGTAATCCAACAAGCGAAAGAATACGCCAAAGAGAACTCTGCGTTGTCTGTAAATGAAATCTCAATGGACAGCATGCAAAATGAACAAGATGAAATTGCAGGGAATATTATTACCGTTCTGGAAAAAATTAACGGTTTTGTAGCACAAGATGTAAAAAATTCCGGAAAAATGGTTGACGGACAATTATATTTTTCGGAAAGTGAATACGAACACATTTCAAAAATTGCTGCGGCAATTCAACAAGTTGCGGAAGCTCGCCGCTTGTCAATGAATTTCATGGCAGATTCAACTGCGGAGAATCGAAAAGTTGTCAAGGAAAAAATCGTTTCTTTCCTTACCGTCCTTAAATCCGACATGACCGAACTAATAGAAATCAGAAAGGATGACGATTTCAAAAAATTAGTTGATGAAACAAACAACTTGATTGCGCAATGGGAAGCAAAAGCGAATCAAATTTTTACTCTTGATACCGAAGCATGGGAAATTGATGAGCGGTTAAGTTCTACAGTTGACTCTATTCTTGAGGAATCTGATAAAATTGCACAAGAAATCAATTCCAGCGTAAATTCAATTCGAGCCGAAAGCGTCAAACTTAATCACGTGATTACGATTTGCATCGTTTCTTTCAGCATTCTCGCTGTTGTGATAGCTTCGGTAATCGGCATCGTTTTGACCAATGGAATTACGAGAGGAATAAACAAAGCGGTTGATTTTCTAACCGTGATAGCGAGAGACGGCGACCTTTCGCACACGATACCGAATAAAGATTTGCAACGGAGCGACGAGATCGGTTTATTGGCGAATGCGGCCCAGATGATTTCGAATGATTATCATTCCGTTGAACTTCTTGCGCAGGAACTGGCGTCAGGAAATTGGCAAGTAAAAGTTAAGGCAAAGAGCGACAAGGACGTCGTCAATCAAAACCTTGACAAAATGGTTAAGCAGGTAAATATTGCGTTGAACAACACATCGGACGCGATTCAGCAAGTTGCTGTTGGTGCCAGGCAGGTAACATCTGCAAGCGAAAGTTTATCGCAAGGAGCGACGGAATCAGCGGCAAGTATCGAAGAAATCACGGCCTCAATGAACGAAATCAGTTCGCAAACACGGCAAAACGCGCAAAACGCAACCGACGCAAGTAATTTAGTGCAAACGACAAACGATGCGGCGACCAAAGGGCAGGGGATGATGCAAAAGATGATTATTTCAATGGAAGAAATCACGCAAAATGCTGACGATGTTAAAAAAGTCATAAAGGTAATTGATGATATTTCATTCCAAACGAATCTGCTTGCTCTCAACGCGGCGGTTGAAGCTGCCCGTGCCGGCACACACGGTAAAGGGTTTGCCGTTGTTGCAGAAGAAGTACGTAACCTTGCCTCACGAAGCGCAAAAGCTGCACATGAAACGACGCAGATGAT
>JBOFQC010000197.1:0-8315 GCA_051660725.1 Thermoguttaceae bacterium | reverse complement strand
AAACTGCGTCGTTTGGCAATTGGCATGTTAAATCAGATAAAGGGCAAGCGTTCGATTCCAACGGCGATGTACCAAGCGGCTCTCGATCCCGACTTCCGAACAAAAGCACTCAAAACTTTTTTGATGCGTTGACCCTGGTGAGCAGGTGAGCAGGTGAGCAGGTGAGCAGGTGAGCAGGTGATTCGAAATTATCTAACTTCTAACTCCAAAAAACCGCGAACGGTTACTGTTAACGTAATTGACAAATATACCAACAACTAATCGTCTAAAACATTGGCAATCGCTTTAATTGCTTTTTCCACTGCAGCGGTGTCAACATCCAGATGTGTGACTGCTCGAACGGTATGTTCGCCGACTGGTAACATCTGAACGCCGCTTTCTCTCAGTTTTCCGCAGAAATACTCAGCCGGAGAAATCGAATTCCCAGCGGCGCAAGTTCTTATTTTGTCAGATGTTATTTCAATAAAAACCATATTTGTGTCGGTTTGCGTGTATTTTAAACGTAACAAATCCGCCCCCAAATCTTCAACTCCCTGAGCAAGGCGTTTTGCGTTTTTGTGATCCTCCGTCAAACGCTCAATGTGGTTGTCTAGTGCGTAATCTGCAGCGGCAGCAAGAACGCCGACTTGTCGCATACCGCCACCAAGTACTTTACGGCGTCGTCTAGCTTTTGAAATCCAGTCTGCGGAACCGAGTAAAATTGAACCGACTGGTGAGCCAAGTCCCTTACTGAAACAAATCGAAATGGTATCAAATAAGCAGCCGATTCTTTTCAGAAGTTCAGAACGTTTGACCCCGGATGTTTCCTCGTAAACAACTGCCGCGTTGAATATCCTCGCTCCGTCAAGATGCGTCGTCAGGTGATTCTTTCTCGCGGTGTCACAAACAGCGGTAAGTTCTTCAAGTGGCCAAACACTTCCGCCGCCGCGGTTATGTGTATTTTCAACCGCAAGAGCAACGGTATCAGGAAAATGCAAATTCGCATTTCTTAACATGTTTTTGACATTATCAGGCGTGTAAATGCCGCGCTCGCATGGGATTGTGCGGACGCTGACGCCGTTTATCTGCGCGTAACCGGCCTGTTCGTATATGAAAATATGAGCGTTCTCGTCGCATATCATATCTTCACCGGGGCGGCAATGCAAAAAAATCGCAATCAGGTTCGACATGGTACCGGACGGTACGAAAATTGCCGCTTCTTTACCGAACATGTCGGCAATGCGGTTTTCCAGTGCTATTACAGTTGGGTCTCCGTCCAGAACGTCATCACCCAGCGGCGCGGAGTTCATGGCTTCAAGCATACCCGGTGTCGGACGGGTCACGGTGTCACTTCGGAAATCTAAACTCATCTTGGCATTTTTAGAAAAACAGGTAAACCTATAATAAGGTCGGGATTGGGTACAATTCTTTTGCTGGCGGTGTCAACCAGATCAAGGTCGGAAAATCGGATCAGTGTTTTTCCGTCTCCCTGCGGAGAACCTCGAACAATTACATAGCCACTTCTCGGTATTTTTTCGTTGTTTGTCACGAACCGCCAGTTTCCGTCCGGCGTTTTTTCTGCCCAGCCGGCACGTACAAACTCGCAAATTGGTGAGCTGCGGAGCTGCTGAGCGTCATTAATCGTAGCGTCTGCTGCCGATTGACTTGACGGAAGTCGGGCAAGAATAGACTCGGCTATTTTTCGCTCTGCTTGGGCATCAATGGATTTCGGATCAAGCCAATTTACATTTTGCTGAAGTGCGTCTTCCTGCAAAATACCCAAGTGTTTGGCGTAACCTTTTTGTACACTGGTGTCACCAACCGAAAAAACCTCAATTAAATCTTTCAGCAAAATGCACTTCAAGAGCGGGTCCAAAAGTGGGTCATCTTGCAGACGTTTAAGCAGCGTGCTGACAGCTTCCGGCCAGTTTTCTTGCTGCCTGTCAAGTTTTTCAATTGTTTCAACCACGTCTTTTGCGAAGCTGTAATGCGGTGCTTCTTTTATCGAATCGACATCTTTTTCTGCAAGCACAACGGAGCCTTCCTTGTCGGTATCATTTGCGTATCTGACTCGACCAGCTTTCGGTTCTTGCGTTAAATAGTACCGTCCGCCGTCTTTTTCGTTGACATAAAGCCAAAGCGGCCTCGTCCTGATCTTTCGCATTTGCTTTTCAAGTCCGAAAAGAAGCGACTCGTTGTTTTTATCACTTTTAACACGCTTTGTGCAAGCCTGAAGATACGGAATGTGTGCCTGAACTATACGGTGTTCTTTAAAATCGGTAAAAAGACCGTTTCGGTTTTTCCACTCTTTCAGGAACTGTTCAATTCCTTTAATGTTCTCGGCGACACCATTTAAATCGTTGTTTCCAGCCCCCTTTTGCTGTATGTTTTTGGGCAGTTTGCCAATAACTTCATTCCACTGATCGACGATATTCCAGATCGGTTTCTCAGCCAGAACCGTTTGAAAATCTTTCGCGAGCGGCAGTGTCGGATATTTTTCAATCAGAGTTTGCAATGTTTTCGCGTAACCTTCCGGATCGGAAATCATACGTGTCAGGTCGGTAATGTCCCCTTTCGAATCACGTCTTTGCTTCATTTCCGCAATCCACTGATCCAACTGCATGATAAGCGAATCGCGTTCATTTTTGAGACTGTCACTTGCTCCGTCCATTTTACGAAGTTCAGTCGCTTTCGCGAGCAGTTCACTCAGTTTGGAAAACGTGGCGTCACTCTCGGCCCCTTTTTGCGGTATCAGCCGGTTGTAATCGGCGACAAGTACGTCAAGTTCATTTCGTAAAACAAGGTCACGTTGGCGTTGTGCTTCTTTCAGAATTTTCCTGCGTTCGTTTTCAACAGCGGCAAGTTTGGCTTTGTCATCCTCTTTTTCGGCCCTGGACCGTGCTTGCATAAGAGCCGTTTCGTCGATTTTACCGCTTTTGAGCGATTCTTCGACCTGCCTGAGCGAAGCGGCAAAAAGTTCCCGTCTTTGTTTCTCACGGTCAATTGCGGTTTTAAGTTCGTTGTAAGTGTCTGCAACTGATGGATTTTCGAATATTCTTGGCAGCTTTTTACTCTGCTCCTCACAATACGTTTCTGCTAAGTCGTAATCTTTTTGATCAATATATTTTCGTAAAGTTTGGGCAACTAAATTGATTTCCCCTTGATACCGTAAATGGAAGTATGTGAAAGTGACACCACCTGCCAACATTGCGCAAAGCAAAACAAGTGCGACGACGAAAATGCGGAATCTTCGACTTCCACGAACATTTGCGGCCTCAAGTTTTGCGTTGAAAACCCGCACAATTGGTTCGGGGATTTCTTCTTCGGCTTCTTCCGCAAACGATTCGAGATCAGCGTACATTTCCGAAATTTGTTCGGGAGTCAGTCCGCTTTGCAACGAATTGCGAAAAACGTCGAGTCTTGTTTGGAACTGCCGTGAAAGTTGCTGCCGTTTGCGTTGTTCTTCCACCCACTGAAGTGGTTCCTGAACTTCATATCCTAGTTCAAGCGGAACATTGTTGCCGAGATTCTGAATAAGCGAATACCACTGCTGAGCGTATTTTACGCCTGAATCGACATTTTCTTCGGAATAAGCCCGTTGCAGCTTTTCGGCAAGTGAACGGAGCTCGTTCAAACCGGAACGCTGCGTCTCAATTTTCAGGCTCGCTTTCAGTGCCGTGATCAGTTTTTCAGGCGGTTTTGAAGTCCAATTAGGCTGCTCCAGTTCCCGAACAAGCTGCGAAATACGCGAAATACTTTTCGACGCAATTGCGGCATTAACGTCTGATTCCAACTCACGTAAACGAACTTTTTCGTAAGATTCCAGGTCGGTTTTCCAACCTTGATTCTCCGGTTCCATTATCAGCATTTCACGCAGAAGCTTTATTCTTTCCGCAAGTGGGGCACGTGAAATCGCAAAAAGCCGGTGTTTTTTCAAAAGCGGTTGGAGCGGATCAACGGCTGTATAAGCGTCGTTAATTTCCTGTGCAAGCTCGACAAAAAGAGGATCTGCTGCCGGTAAATTAAACGTGTGAACGACTTCTAACCACTGTTCCCGTTCAGGAAAATCAAGCAGAGCAAAAGATTCGAGCAGGTTCGGCTCAATTTCCGCCAGGCGCACCGCTTCACTTGTATTACCGCTCCTAATAAGTTGTGAACACCTTAAAAGCCGGGCGTTTACGTCTTTGCAGGCGTTTGAATAAGACTCAGCCAGCGGGGCAATCTGCTCAACACGAGATGTCCCGTGATACGAAATAATGCTGCGTATACTCTCAATTGTCGTCTGGTAGTCCATTTGAGGGAGCTAACAAGTTTTGCTTTTATGGCGTTAATGAGAAATTTTTCCCTTGGACGCTTGCGTCCCACAATCAATAGCCCAGTACAAGGTGCTGAGTGAAACGAAGCAGCCGCAGTGCTGGGTAAGGCGTTTAATTTATAAAACCGACCCTTTTAGGGTCGCACCCACGAGCCGTGGGGCGGTTTGCTTCGCCTCTGAAAAAACGCTTCCGTTGGATGTTCGGTCTAAAAAAACCATGTGCAACCCTTGTAAAGGGTTGTGTTTGTTTTGCACGCTTTCCCCAAGGTTTCGTATGTTTCGCTGCGCTTACGACTCAACCCTGGGCTATTGATTGTATGACCCTCCGGGTCGGGATGCTGGATGTTAACTAAGGTGAAGCTGACCAAATTTGAACTTTGAACATAAATTAGTCGAATTGGCGTCACATAAATTACCTCGCCCGTTCTTACTTTCCTGAAGTGTCAATAAAAATGTATTTCGGTTCGCCCTCCTTGCCGCCGTCATTTTTTCCGGTACACAACGGGGGAACGAAACGGAATTTTTTCAAACCGCGTCCGTTTTCATTTTTTATATCCTTAAACGTGAAATTGTCACCCTTTTGCAGCACCGGACCGAGTTCGGGGATTCCTCCGAAAGCGTAAGTTCCAGAAACCTGACAGGGAAACCAATAACCTTTTTCTTCGTCGTCTTCGAGGTAAAACTCGACGTAACAATGTCCCGGCACCCAAACGGTACGGGCCGGAACTCTTCCCGCTCGGCAAATCGCAATGAAAACCGCAGTCATCTCCTTGCAGTCGCCGCGTTTTAACTTCAATGTTTCAAGTGCGCTGTTTCCGGCAACGGCTTTGTTTGCATCGTCGTACCGAATATTATCCTGAACGTATTTGTAAATCGCTTCAACTTTCTCCCAGTCGGATTTTTTATCTTTCGTGATACTTGTAAACAGGTCTTTAAAAACCCGATTCTTGGACTCGATTTTTGGACTTTCATCCAAATACTGCCTCATTGAAGACGGAATTTTTTTAGGAAACGATAATTTGGCAGTACTCGATTTATCCGGGGGTAATATTTCGCTTCTCGTCGTTTCGACTGTTAAAAGAACCTGCGTCTTCGCTCCTGCAGGGAGCTTGGGCACTTGCACGTACATGTACTGTATGTCTTTATTTGCTGTTTCTTTCCGGGAAACTTTGGCCAACCGGTCCGTTGCTTTTTCTTCGTGAATTACGACTTTTTGCTCCGGCCAATTCTTTGGAATCGGTATGATGAAAACCATATCCGAACAGTCGGCAACAGCTTGGAGCGTAAAACCGGTCTGCCATGTCTTCGTTGCGGAACGACCAAATTTCGGGCCGTTGTCTTTCGCTCCATTTTTATCAGGAATTGGTGCGTCAGAAATCGAAACGTTTGTTAATGTCGAATCTATTTCACTTTCGTCAGTTACGTCAAAAGCGTCTTCGCCTTCTTCGTCTTCGGAATCGTCACTTCCAAAATCCTCGTCATCGTTTATTTCACTGTTTTTACCTGCGTTTTTGTTTTTATCAAATTCTTTATCTTTACTCGGTCCAGCTTCTTCGTTTTGCGTTGCTTCTTTATTCTGTTTATTTTCGCTCTGCTTTGGCCGCTTCGGGGCAATTTCAAATTGTGCGCAAACTGAATCGGTACAGAATAAAAACGCAAAAACTGCTACCAATAAGGCAAAAATCGAACAGCCCGTAAGATTATGTTTCCGTAAAATTTTTTGCATGTTTTCCTCTATGTACCCGAAAATGCTAACTCTAATTATTTTATAGATATATTATAAAATAAGGTTGGTGAAAAAAATACCCACATTAATTTACGCAGTCACTTTAATTTATGTGAAGTCACCGGCGGACTTACGTCCGCCTCTCGCTATTTTTTCATTTTTGGTTATTTCGCCTTTAATTGTTCCAAATCGCGGCTGTTCCGCATTGCGCAGAATTTAGGGCCGCACATTGTACAGTAATTGTTTTCACCGGAGGCGGTACATGTGTTATCGGCATTTTTACGCGATTCTTCGTAGTATTCTCGCGCTCTTTCCGGATCAAGTGAAAGTTTGAACTGTTCTTCCCAATTAAATCGGAACCGAGCTTTAGACATTTCGTCGTCACGGTCTCTTACGTTTGGTCTTTTTCGGGCAATATCAGCGGAGTGAGCGGCGATTTTGTACGCAATTACGCCCGCCCTTACGTCTTCAATGTTCGGCAAACCAAGGTGTTCTTTCGGCGTAACGTAACAAAGCATTGCTGCTCCGTGCGTTGCGGCAACGGCACCGCCAATTGCGCTCGTAATGTGATCGTAACCCGGTGCAATGTCGCAAACAACCGGTCCAAGCACGTAAAACGGGGCTCCGTGACACAGTTCGATTTGCTTTTTCACGTTCATTTCAATCTGGTCAAGCGGTACGTGGCCCGGTCCTTCAATCATAACCTGACAGCCGTGTTCCCAGGCCCGTAAAGTTAAACGACCCATAACCTCAAGTTCGCCGAATTGGGCCGCATCACTTGCGTCGTGCAAACAACCGGGGCGAAGTCCGTCACCGATACTCCAGCATACATCGTGTTCCCGCATTATTTCGCAAAGTTCGTCGAAATGTTCGTAAAAAGGATTTTCCCGGTTATGTGCAAGCATCCACTTCGCGGTGAGCGAACCGCCACGACTTACAATTTTCGTTATCCGGCTGTCAATCAACGGAATATGTTCACGCAAAAGGCCAGCGTGAATCGTCATGTAATCGACCCCTTGCTTCGCTTGATGTTCAACCGCGTCAAGAAAATCCTGCGGTTTCATGTCAACGATGTCGTCAATTTGCTCGCACACCTGATAAAGCGGAACTGTTCCGACAGGAACGGTAACGGCATCAATTATACGTTCTCGTAATGAATCAATTTCAACGCCGGTTGAAAGGTCCATTACCGTGTCAGCTCCGTACTTTATTGCGTACTGAACTTTCGCCAACTCACACATCGCGTCACCGGCAAGTGGAGAATTGCCAAGATTTGCGTTTATTTTAGTTCGCAGCGCAATTCCGATTCCAATCGGGTTAAGCGATTTCGCAAGGTGATGTTTATTCGCAGGAATTACGAGCCTGCCCGCGGCGACTTCGCTACGAATAAATTCGGGATCAAGGAACTCATTTTGAGCTACGACATTCATTTCCGGGGTGATTCGCCCCTTTTTTGCTTCTAGATACTGGGTCATTACTACTATTTAAAAAACAGATGAGAATATTTTGAGAATATTCAAAATATGTTAGTTTTTGACTTCGAGAATTATCCGTTGACAAAAAGTCATCAAAAAGTCACCGGTTAATATTTATATATTTTACTCCAAATACAATTTACTCAAAAGGGCACTGGTTGGAATTATGTCAATTATTTGGTATTATCCAGAGTATTGTTTGTTTTATACCGTAGCACGGCATGGCGGGAACCTGCCGTTCAGGCATAAGTAGCTTCGTGTGAAGTGTTCCGCCTCCCGTTGGTCGGCTTCCTTTGCCGAAGTGTCGTGGTTAGGAAAGGTAACCTTCCTTTTTTTCCCGCCCTTAGAAAAGTAACTTTATTGCCGTTGAACAGTATATCCAGAGTATTTCATGCCGTGTTACGGTATAATCTATAAAACAATAGCTTTCATAAAATAAGATGAAAAGAATAATTTTAACTTTAGGAGTGATGTTTATGAGTATTTTGGACCCAAATGAATTAACTTTCGTGTTTCCGGCTGAGGTTCCTCCGGCTAATTACGACGAATCCAAAGTGCCGGTTTTTGCGGTTCCAGACCCGCTCGTTGCCCTTGACGGAACAGAAATCACAACGGCACAACTCTGGTTTCAAAAGAGAAGACCGGAACTGCTCAAACTTTTCGCAGAAAATGTTTACGGCAAGGTTCCGGTAGAAGCAATGCAGAATTCCGGGTTGTCTTTCCGGTCAAGCATAACCGAGATGGACGAATCGGCCCTGAATGGCAAAGCGACTCGTATTCAAATGGAATTTTACCTGTTTCCACTTGATGAAAACCAGCA
>JBOFQC010000196.1:0-8221 GCA_051660725.1 Thermoguttaceae bacterium | reverse complement strand
GGATACAATTTTCTATGGGCTACTTGTTAAAGAAGGCTGGCTCTGGGGTATTGACTCGGATTATTATGGGTATGACACGCAGTAACTTTTTCAAAATAATTGTTCTATGACACGTTTAATGATGGGGGTTTCTTTGATGATTTTTTGTATGAGTGGCGTTTCATGCGGGGCTTCCGCTTATAAAAAACTCAATTGGAAGGCTGAGGATTACTTTGGTGATGCGAAAGTCATTGCTTTATGCAAAGCCATAGAAGCAAAGAATATCAAAGAGATCGACAAATTAGTTGCCGATGGAGCCGATGTGAACGCCAAAGGCAAGGGGAACATGACTCCCTTGCTTTGGGCATTCCCTGACAACAAGCCGCAAGTGTTCAAGCGTATTCTGGAGCATGGAGCCGATCCAAATGTCGAAATCACTTCCGATTTCGGAACGAATGGACTCTTTGCGTCTGGAGATTCTGTCCTCCACTTGTCTGCGATTACTGCTTTTCCAAACTATTTCAAGTATGTCATGGAGCACGGAGGAGACCCGAATTTGATTCGAGGTAACAGTACGAAAGATTCACCGCTCATGTCTGTTCTCAAAGGTGAATGCCCATCAAGAAAAGAGGCGATAAAAATTCTGGTTGATAACGGTGCAGATTTGGATTATGTAAATGGCAACGAAACTATAGCGATACGAATTGCGGTGGCTGGAGGTGCACAGTATAAACTGGCTCTTCAGTTGCTTGAAGCAGGAGCTTCATTTAATGTATGTAAAAGTAATGGAGATACATTTGTCCACCTCGTGGCCGATGATGAATCGAGAATCAATCGAGGCTATGGTTCTAAAGATGATTACCAAAAAGTTGTGGAGTACCTAAAGTCCAAAGGAGCTGATTTTGAAGGTGCAAAAAAAGACAATGCTGTTTGGAATGGTGGCGGAAAACTGTCTCTCACCCGAATTAGGGAATTAAAAAAACGCTACCGGTTATTGACTTCCTTAGAAGTATTTTTTAATAGGTCCGCCCATGTGTCTTGTCGTGATTCATTTATTAAAAACAGGAAAGACTGAGTAAACACACCACCGGTGTATGATTCGTTTGTTTTTCTTGAAACGTATTCTGTCGATATTGCATATTCATTTGGAGGCGTTGACGAATTTACATCGACAACTCCTTTACACAAAAAAAGCTTGTTCAGGTTCGAAAGTAAATAGCTATCATCAGGCTGTATCGCACTCGGACCTTCATTATTTTGATATGATGCCGCACAGGCATCGGTAATATATACTGTAAGACGTGCATTTTTTCTTTCCAGGATTTTTCTCAATTCCTGCCTGTCAATCTTTTCGTTTCTTGACAAAATCAGAAAAAGGTTGTTATTGTTATCCGACTCGCCATGTCCGGCATAATAGAAAAACAATACATCGTCTTTTCCGACATTTACTTTTTCAATTTCCCTCAATATTTTGTTTTTCCCATCTGAAGTGGATAAGTTGACGGGGTCCGACTTATTTTTCCATTCAAGAAATAACGAGTTTATGCCATATACATCGTTACTACATGCCGGCGAAATAACTCCTTGATCTTCCTGCAATGTAATAAGGTGAACCTTTTGGAAACCTTGGGCATACACATCTGAAACGCCACAAAAATACATGATGCATGCAAAAAGCAAGACCACACTGGTAGAAAATAGAATACTAAACGATTTTTTCATGGGATACCTCCAAAAATAAAGTTAATCAGGAACAACAGTTAAAGATTATATTGGTAAATTTTCCTTGTCAATTATGTTATTGTCATTATCCAAGTATAAGCGACAGTCTATCGTGCCATCTGGCAAGTATCTTTCTTCAATTTTATCGTAAGACTGGGCATCATAAAATAGCGTTCGCTTTTTCCTTGTCATTGTATCATCGTCACATACGAACCTTCCGCTACAGTTGAGACCGCCTTCAATTCACCACGACCTGCCAGAATCGCACGAAGTTTTTCATGTCGTTGTTTGTTTTCGGCAACATTTTGCTCTTCCGAACAATCGGGCTTGAAATAAGAAAGATACTCCCGATTTTTTCGCAATATCGGAGGAAATGCCTCTATTGCTGGATCAGCACTATTTGCTTCTCCATCGACCATGTATAAAATGATTCGGTCATAGCGACCCATGAGAATAAAATGCTCGACTTCTTTGTTGACCCATTCCGACTTGGCACTTCTAGCCCGTGGACGAACACCCGCCGTTTCCTGTACGAAGAATAAAAGGCAACAGATTCGCAAGAGCCGTAAAGCGGAGCTTGATATTCGGAAGGCAACGGTGACGATCAACTCGCCGAAACATTTACGGAGCCAGTACCAACCGGTCGAGATGAACGTCGTGATCGTTTCGGAGCCGAATCCTCCGGAGGGCGAACAGCCAATTGAATCGATTTTAGTAACGACCCTGCCTGTTGGAACGTGGAAACAGGTTCTTGCGGTGATTGAGTATTACGAATGCCGTTGGATGATCGAAGTGTTTTTCAAGACGTTAAAATCGGGCTGCAAGGTGGAAAGCCTTCAATTCGAGGAGATGTCCAGATTGCTGCCGTGTTTGGCGGTGTACTTGATCGTGGCGTGGCGGGTCTTGATGATCTGTCGTTTGGGTCGTGTTGAAACGGAAATGAGTTGCGAGTCGATCTTCGAGGAATCGGAGTGGAAAGCGACGTATCGAGTGATGCATCCTAGAAAAGCGTTACCGAACAAGCCGCCGAGTTTGCATGTGATGTTTCGCTTGGTTGGGGAGCTTGGGGGTTGGGTATCGACATCGGGTCGCAAGGAGATGCCGGGTCCGCAGACAACTTGGATTGGCTTGCAATGCGTGCGTGACTTGGCTTGGGGGTGGCCCAGAGTTGACGGACAGGGTTTTCGCCATCATAATGTTCGTTAAAGGAGATTCAAAATGACCCCAAAAACTATAAAACAACCCACAAAATCGACCAAAATGACGCAACCATCACAACCATACACGACGGAATTTCGTGAAAAAGCCGTCAAGCTCGTCGCAGAACTCGGTTACTCACCAGAACAAGTCGCACAAAAACTCGGTTGCTCAGCCGATTCTATCAGACGATGGCATCACCAAAAAAAGGCAACATGCAGTTTGATCGCAGCAGCCTCCCAGCAACTTCATTGCTGTCGGCAATTTTGTTACAAGCGTTACATAAAAGCAAGCGACCAGAGGGAGCGATTTTGTAACAACGGCGAGGAATCGCCAAAATGCGGTCAAGCGTGCTACGCTTGACGCTCGAAGCGGTGCGTATCACGAATCCTGATTTTCTGGACGAAAATATCGTCGATGGGATCGAACTGGACAAGGCGCGCAATGTCGTCTGTTATCACTTGCTCAAAGAGCATCCGGGCGATTTGAAATCGGTGCGTGACGAAACACTGAAAATTCCAGCATCTGCGAAGCCGTATCAGACAGTCTTGGATTTATGTTGGATTGTTTACTTTTTTTGTTATTATCGCCATTGTTAGCAAATTTTGTAGTTCCTGAAGAAAGATTTGTGGTAACCACCTTTCCTGTTTCGGCATCGAACAAAAATAGTTCGTCTCCGACTAACATTGAGGCAATTGTCAACTCAGCCGGTTTGTCACCTTCATGGGCATTTGAAAATTGAATGTCGAAACTGAAATTCTGATTGGATTTTGCCTTCTCGACATCGATTTTGAACAAATTGGCAAATTGACTTAAAACAGACTCGCTCAGATTGATTCCATCTGCACTGTCCTCGTTAAGCTTGGCAATGATCTCTGGCATTGACCTATTATCATATTGATATTCGGTTCCGCCTTTTCCGTTACTCAACGTTTTTATGAAACATGAAGACTCAGTTGTGAATTTCCCTGATGAATCGATTCTTAGACTGATTGATGTTCCAAATTCTTTTGCTCTATTGTACTCACCTGCCAGTCTACTTACTTTCGCGCCAATGCTTTTTACCGCTTGACTGATTACACCATTCCCCGTAGCAACGCTTTGGCTTGTCGAAGAAATATATTCATCGAGAATTTGTGAGGAAGCAACTGGTCGCTGAGATTGATTTTCCCCCGAACTAATTTGAGGCGTAGTATTTTCAGCCTTTTGCTTTATTTGTTGCGAACGAAAACCAAGCGTGGCATCATTAACCGAAATATTGGAGAACATGATAATAATGAAAGGAAGTGGGAGTCAACTGCGATTAGACATGGAAATTTTCGATGAAACCGCGTCAGTAATGATCAGCGTCAAAGTGCCATGTTCGATAAAATCAGCGTGTATGCTTTATTCGTAACCCACAGTTGTGCATCGGCATATATGATGTGAAAATGACCACTAAGTAAATACTTGACAAAATTGAACCAACTTTATTTTGCCCCAATGGGCTACTAATGCAGTACAAAACGAAATATGCACCTCTGATTTTGCCACTGCAAAACTAGAGGTGCAAAAATTCTTTTGCTGATTAGATAATTCCTTTCAGCGTATATCGAGTGGAGAAGTGTCCTGCCCGACTAAAGTCATCTACGGAATGGTAACTGATAGGGTTGTAGATTTTGCAGACTCCATGGAACGGTGATCTGCTGTTACCACGAAATAATATGTACCACCTCTTGGGCGAGAAAAATTCGTGCTTGTCCCATTAACAGATTGTACAAAGCTCCATTGAGAGCCTACTCTCTCATATACTTTATAATTGAACACCGGCGGTGTTCCAGATAAAGCGTTCCAAGTATCCCATTATTGGTCAACAATTCGCTGACAAATCGTTATTCTTCGGCCGGTTGTCCTGCGCAATGTTTTGAATTTTTTGAGTGCATTTCGGTCAAAACGAGTACCTGAATAAATGTTTTAGTACACCTTTCGACTCGCTTGACCGAGATGCTGCGATTCACTCAGAACTCCAGCGCGAGTGTAACATAATACATCTGGTTCTGATAGCAATTCGCAAGATTGGCATTATATCCCGTGTGGGCACGCCAAAGTCGACCATTTTGACCGTTCCAACTCTTCTTCACGTCACAACCAAGGTCCGCCGAATCACGTTCCCGACCCACCGATTGCAACACGAAACTCTGGGGACTGCCAGCATAGCTCGCAAGGGTCGATAGGCGTGTATCAGAAAATTCATGACGCCAATCGGTAAACAATGTCACCGTGGCCGCACGAAATTCCATCGCAACGGATGCCCCGAAAACGCTGTCCAATGACTGGGCATGTGTCCCCGCAACCGAAGTGGCAAATCCAGATAACCCAGATTCCGTTACAGAATCCTGATCGATATTAATGTAACGCAATCCGACGTAAGGACTCAGCTTCGTCGTTCTACCGAAACGATAATCACGCTTCGCCAACAATCCGAAGTTGAAAAGATTCTGACCGAACGAACCGGTATAGGCCCCGAATGCGTTCGAACGAATCGAATCATTCGTAAAACGACCAAAAGAAACGTCGCTGTTGACCGACCAATGCCGATTCGGCTTCCAACTTCCGTACAATCCGAATTGATACGCATCCGATTCGATTTGGCTTGCCAGAGAATTCGATTTCGTCTTTCCACCACCGTACACAAAGTAGGAACCAACGTCGAAATTACGTCCCATCGCCCGCTCCGCACCAACCATGACCCCATTGATGTCTGCTTGGTAACCACTGTATCCCCCCTGAACATACTGCTGAGCATTGCTTCCAACATAGCCGCCCCAAAGGTTCCAACGACGGGATACATTCGATCCACAAGGCTTGCAAGGATCACACTGAGACACCGCACTCTTGCTTAACGGATCTCGTGTTTGCCACAGAGACCGTGTGAAATTGCCCGACCAATCACGGGCGACGATCCCCTGAGTGGCAATCGCTTCCGGTGTAAGTCGTTGTGGGTTGTTCCGTGTTTCTGCAAATTTTTCCGCCCATAAAGACGGATCGGTCTCCGCTAAAACCTTCAAGTAAACTGTATTCATTTCACCGTTCTGATAAGCCCTCCGAACATTTCCATTCGGGCTGTTGACGATTGGGTCTACGGCCACCGTATTGTCGACGCTGATGTAAAGTTTACCGGCATCGGTTGACAAGCTCGTTTTGAACCAGCCGTTAGGATCGTCGGTCACCACAAAATCGTTTATGGTAAGTCCTTGTGCCACGAGATATTTTTTTGTGCCCGCATCCGCGATCAAAGAATAATTGAGTGCGGTGAGCTTGGTTTTATCAATGTTAAAGTTAGTGTCGTCCGAGAACATAGCCGTGTCTTTGTTGCGGAACGTCATATCCGTGTAGAGATGAACATCCTTACTCATTACGACTTGCATCGGTTCTTTCGTCGAGCTTCTCACGGCTGAGAAGTCGGAACGAAGCAGAACGCTTCCTGACTTAAAATCAATTTTTGTCGTCGCATCTTCGGCTTGCGTAAATTCGTTCCATCCGCCCCATCGAAAGATACCTGCTCCGGAAACGGTGATTGTCGTGTTGATGTATGAGCCGAACACCATCGGGTCGTCCATGGCCACCAGAGCGTCTTTTTCCGTTGTAATATTCAATCCCAAATTGACGATGTTAGTATCATCAGGATTCATCGATGGCTGAGTTACGAAAAAGTCGATGGCATTTGCTTTGGCATCGTCCTCGCGGTACTTGACTGTATTTCCTCGAAAAACGGTTTCCTTGCCTTCCGTGGCACCGATATTGACGGTGAAGTCACCCGGAAAGAAGGTACGGAACGTCATGGCACCTCCCGCAGCGAGAGTGCTCACGGCGGCACCTTCTGGCTCTGTGGTAGCGACCACGGAATTATTCAGGAACGACGAGTTCGTGATGGTCAGCGTGCTGCCAGCGAAAGCAGAGAGATCAATTGCCCCGCCCAATGCGATGTGCTGCCCGTTTTCGGGGCCGTTGCCGTAGTGGGACAATACCGCATTGTCTTTGAACAGGGAGTCCTTAATCTCACCCACATCGAACAGGGACGTACAGATGGCACCACCGTATGCAGAGGCCCATGTATTGATGGTTCGATTCGTGGGGTCAGGGCTAATCCCACCCGTGGCCGAAGCGACGTTACCGATAAAAGCGGAAGAATAAATATTGGCGTGGCCGCCTTCAAAAGCACCGCCAGTTGCCGTAGCCGAAAGCGAAATGCTTGTAACACCATCATCAGCGGTTCCACCGACGACCATGACTTTGTTGTCCTTGAAGGTCGAACGGGTAATGATGTTTTTTTCATTGGAGTTGCTGAAACGTTTGGATGAAACCGCCCCCCCAAAGGCATGAAATGAACCGGTCATGTCTACATCTGCGGCGGTGACGTGCCCTTGAATCGCTTCGAGAATGTTATTCGTAAATGTTGAATCGGTGAGGGTGAGGACACCACCGGAACTCATGGCTCCGCCGTAAAGGTAGGAACCTTTGGTCAGGCCTGTGAGATGTATGAAATTGTCGTTGAAGACAGTATTCGTGATGATCCCGTTCCCGCCGATATAAACCGCCCCGCCGTCGTAACTGGAACTCGATGGGGTTGTCTGAGAAGGTGTCAGCAGCGTGGCATTGGTAAATGTCAAATTTTCCAGTGTATCGTGATAGAAGGTGCTATTGGGGTTTGGGACATACGTTAGCCGCAGGAGTGAGTGTTGCTTTTGTCCATCAAAGGTGATGTTTTGTCCCGCATTGCCGATAATCGTGAGACCTTGCGTGCTGGGATTCAGTGCTGAACCAGAGAGCGGGATCGAGCTGATACCCGAAGCGAAGCGAATCGTATCATCGGTTGATGAGTCTTTCACGATCTGTCGGAACGAGCCGGGGCTTTCGTCGCCTTTTGTGTTGCTGACGGTGTGGTCGGCGGCCTGGGCGGTGGAGGCAAGTATCAGCACGATGGTGGCCAAAGCCGTTTTGTCGAGCAGTCGAAATTTCATGGAATTTTTCCTTTACGAAATGGGAACAAAGATATTGGATGTCTGTCTTCTCATCGAAGAGACGCATCAAGTACCGGGAATGTTATCCCGGTTTTAATCGGGACACCCATTCGACATTTTCGGAAAGATTCGTTTTGTAGGTGATTCAATAATCAAAAGGTCTGATTGTAATAGTTAGACAAACTTAATGCAAATGTGAGAAGCAGGTAAACTGCGTAAAATTTTACGAGCTTATCGTCATTTCAAACGTATCCACACGAAAGAAGTGGCGAGTTGCGAGTAGCGAGTGTTTCGCTTCTTGCTCGCCACTGACCACTCACCAC
>JBOFQC010000195.1:0-4395 GCA_051660725.1 Thermoguttaceae bacterium | reverse complement strand
CTGGTCAGGCGTGAATTACTCAGTATCGAACGAGAACAAAAAGACAAAAAACGTATTTCGTATTACAAAACAACGGACCGCTTCTTGCAGCTGTTCGGTTTGGACAGCTTGAACGACCTGCCTGTTTCCGATGACGTGGACGAGATTTAGGCCCGAATTCCCTTTTCTTATTCTTGGTTGATTCGAAGACAAAAAAGTTACTTCCCAAACCGCAAATAAACTGCTTCGCCTAAAATTAAGAAGCCGACAATTGCCGCACCAAACGAAAGCACAAGAATCGCACCGCTGGCAATGTTCAAAGAGCGGGCAACGTTTTCGTCATACTTTGAAGTTACTGCTTTGGCAAGCGTTTCAATTGACGTATTCAACATTTCGGCAGCCAAAACCGTTGCGATGCAAAGAACAATAATTGACCAACGGATTATATCCAGTCTAAGAAAAAAACCTGCAAAAACGACTAAAAAAGCAAAGAAAAAATGAGCTTTGTAACTGCTCTGCTGGTGAACAGACTGGCGGAGTCCGACAAATGCGTCTCGAAACTTTCTCCGCCATGTCCTATGAGAATGTATGAAATTTCCTGAATCGTCCGACTCTGGACTCTCGTTTTCTTCCTGTTCTTGGTTCACGACGTGCCCTTTTACAACTTTGCTTATATTTCAAATGTTTCAAAAAATTTATTTCAAGAGCTGGATTAAAACAGAAGCAACACGGTTAAGCGGTACAAGTTGTTCAGCCCCACCTCTTGCAAATGCTTCTTTTGGCATGCCGAACACAACACAAGTCGCCTCGTCTTGAGCAATACATCTTGCACCAGCGTCTCGCATTGCTTTCATGCCGTTTGCACCGTCTGCTCCCATACCGGTAAGCATTGCACCAACAGCACGTTTGCCCGCAACTTTCGCAACGGAGTTCATCATCACTTCAACGGAGGGCCTGTGTCCGCAGCACTCTGGTCCGTCAAAAACCCTTACCCGCCAACCAGTTCCGTTTGTGACTACTTCCATTTGTTTTCCACCGTGCGCGATTAAAACACGTCCGTCAACGACGAGGTCGCCATCTTCCGCTTCTTTAACAACAACGGAAGCCAGATTGTTTAATCTATCAGCAAACATTTTGGTAAAACCTGCCGGCATGTGTTGAACAACAACGGTGCCGGGCATGTTTTTTGGGAAACCGCAAATCACTTCCCGAAGTGCTTCGGTTCCGCCTGTAGAAGCTCCAATTGCGCAAATTTTGCTGGAAAGAACGGAGCCGGCCAATTTTGCAGCAAGCGAACCCGGAGCAGCATTTGTTGCAGCGTAAGAATGGTGTTTCCAATGCGAAACATTTGCGGTTGAGGCAATTTTTACTTTTGTACGCAACTCATCCATCATGTTCGCAAGAGCAGACGGATTTGCTTTCGGCTTTGCCACAAAATCAACGGCACCCGCAGCCATTGCGTCGAGAGTTATTTTTTGTCCTCTTTCAGTCAAGCTGCTGACCATAACAACCGGGACAGGGTACTGCGGCATCAACTTCTGCAAAAACTCGACACCACTCATTTTCGGCATTTCAACATCCAACGTCAAAACATCAGGACGCAGCTTTATAATCATATCGCGTGCAGCAAAAGGATCACCAGCAGTTCCGCAAACTTCAATATTAGGATCTTTTTGCAAACCTTCACTTATTATTTGACGCACAAGTGCTGAGTCATCAACTATTAATACCCGAATTTTATGCTGAGCAGACATTATTATAAGATGATATAATTTTATACTGATAAATTTAATGACTCACCGAATTCCAGATTGCGATAAATTCTTTTTCAAACCGCCGCAACTTTACATTTTAATGTATTTGAAGTCTGGTGATAATATTGCTTAAATTATACCACTATGCAATTTAATAGTCAATTACTCATTTTCGGAGATGAATAACAAATTAAAATTACCGGAATCATATACTAGCTTTTGATCGTGAAGCAATTTTACCCAGCCCGGGGGACTAGCCCTGTAAAAAGAGTTCCAGCCGTAAACATTTCCGTCCGCTTTTACAGCTTTCTCACGGAAATTATACATGATTTGCCAAGTAAATGCAGAAGGTTCGTCAGTAATTGTGCTATCTTTTCTGAATAGTTTATAACTCTCGGCACCGTCAAATAACAACGTGCCTGGCGCACATCCGAGAAATTCTGAGTCGTTAACCTTCCCTTGAAGCTCGGAAATCTTAAGCCACGGAGGAGAACTTACCTGGTGCCACGTAACCCTGTGCTCTGATACTGGAATCCGCTTAATGACAGTATAACCGTTAGGCACTTGAAGGGCACTGTTATCTTCCCATTTCCAACCGCTGGCGTCAAGTTCCTCTTCAGTCGCAGTCGTTATTAATTTATAGGTAATCCAGCTACCTGACTGAACTTCAGGGGTGTCATTCCTGTCACCGCTTATCGATTCATAGTGAATCGTGGCTTTCAAAAACGACCCTTTGTAATCGGCCAACTCAGTTTGGACATCACCTAAAACCCCACTCGTGATAGCAGTGGAATCCAATGGTTCCAAAACCAATTTAGTGGCGTGAGTGTTACATTTTCCGGGATAAGCAAGCGAATTTGATATCGCAACTGTACTCGGAGGATCTGCATTAACTGTACAGTTCCCGATAACGTGTTCAACGAAATTTTCCCGTTCGCTCCAGGGTATCAAAAACTGGCGAGTTGCACTAAATCCGACTCGGTCATACTGTTCTTTCGGCGAGCCGCCGATTTCTTGGTATTTCATTGCATTGCGGTTTTTAAATTTTTACGACTAGAATTTATATTTATTAATGGTGTCAGCAAATCCTCAGGACATCCATTTCGATCCAACCGTTCGGCCAGTCAGGAAACTTCAAACGAGTGATTTTATAGTACTCGCCTGACACCATTCGTAATCTGTCTGCTATAACTAAATCACAAGGGCCGCGTACAACCAGCTGACACCGTTCAGAGTACTCGTATTTGCCAGATGTCGAACCAGCAGCCAGATTGTTTTCTGCAAAAACAGAGCCTGTGCGTTTTGCTGCGACACCGCTTGTTATCAGGTTCCAAGTGACACCTTCACTGCCTGATTGGGTTTGTGTGATAGTTCTTCTGAATATATCAAAATATTCATCTGGACCAAATGACACCGCAAAAGAGTACGCTGAACATTTTAACACTTTGTTAAAATTTGACTCTTCAATTTTAGATATAAACCAGTGTTTTTGGGTCGAATCAACGATTTCGTCACCTATGCGTGGCATCAGGTCTGAATGAGGAGTCGGCAAGTGCCATGTAACCCACGTAACAGGAATAATACTTACTATTCTTGCTTGATCCTGAGTTTTGGCACTGCGACGCAAAGCATTTTGTATATTAATTTTGTAATTTGACGAAAAACGTTCAACCGTTACCGGCTCAGTGCCGTCAACGAAGCCAAGTGCTCCCTCATGTAACATATACTTTATTGTGAAAATTTTATTACTTGTGTAAAAATATGTTTTATGATGATATTAGAAATCACCTCTCAACTTCTCCAGGCGACGTGAAACAAAGTCACAAAAGTCAATAATCACATACGCCCTTGGAAATTACTGCTGGAATATTTTCTGCGTTAATTATGGTATCACACCACTGAACTGTACTTTGAAGTTGCTTGAGGTAATCATTCCATGAAACTGATTGCCCGTCAACGGAATAACTTGGTTTTGGAACCGCAGTCATTTCCGTTATTCTCTCAAGAGCTTGTGCTCGGATTTGTTCAATTTGCTTCTGTGATGATGTCATTGTAATAGTTTGGACAGATGGTGTCGAGTTTACTACTTAAGACATCAGGTTGGTGAAACAGAGTTGGTGTTATTATCCGTGTCAAACACGGCTGTCTATAACAACATCACATAAATCAATAACCCGTGTCCTAAGTCGTCTATAAATCACTATTTACGGCGTACACTTTACGACATAACGGGGATTTATCACCGCCGGCACTCCGCGTTCACTTGCTTTGAACCTGACGAGAATATCTTGCGTGAAATCTGCCTCACTTCCAAGCGGAGACTGTGTTACGGTAATTGGCCAGTTTTCCATGTATGCGAAAGCTTTCCGAAAATTACCCATGTACCAGTAACCTGCGGCCGTCGAGGCAGTCGTCCCGGATTCCACAAGGCGATTATAAGCAATTCTACTTGACACCACCTTGAACTGATTAAACGGATTCGGAATTGCCGACATTGTTGTTGCACCACCTGACGGATTGTACGACAGCTCCGACGCATGAAGCAGACGGTGTGCGGTCCAACGTTTCTGCGGCATGATTAAAACGGTATCAGGTTCAACAAGTATCGGATCGCCGGTAGTCGGATCAACCATTGAAGTGAATGTTGATTCAACTGCTTCCA
>JBOFQC010000194.1:0-3939 GCA_051660725.1 Thermoguttaceae bacterium | reverse complement strand
AGTCGTCTTGATTTTCCACTTCGCCGATGACTGTCACGAGAAAAATGATATCGAAGCTATTGTTTGGCAGTTCGAATTTGTCACCATCACATAAATAATACTCAACGTTGTGGAGTCCTCTTTTGGTCAAGCGTTTTTTTGCAATATCCAGCATTTTCTGTTGGATGTCGGCCAAAACCAGCCTACCACCTCTCAACTTTCTGGCAATGGGTACGCTAAAATATCCAGGACCGGGTCCTACCTCTAACACATGAGAATCTTCTTTGAGATCAATGCGTTCCATCAGCCGTTTTGGGGAAAGAAAGATGTTTCGTAGCGGAAACAACAATGTAAAAGCCCATTGATAGGGGAAAACACCTTTAGAAACGAAGCGTTTTAATACGTTTTTGCTGGATTGTTCTTCAGTCATATACTTCAAAGTGTAGTAAAAATACGTTATTTACGGTATTGATTATTGATCTTTGGCAAATTAAGAGTTGACTTGAGCAGCGTTTTTTCAGCTTGCCTCCTGATACCTCAACTATAAATTTACGCAAAATTTCTCTTATGTTAAGTACGCCGTAATTTTTTAAACCGGTTTTTCACCTATTGACATTACGAACAGCAAGTGCTACTGTGGAAGCACTTGCTTGTGCAGTAGCACTTTTATTTTTTCAGGAGTCAGTAAAATGTCAGAAAATCATGTGAAACTCGAATCACTTGCGGCCAGAGAGCGGCAAGTTGTTGAAACTATTTTCAGGCTTAACGAAGCCTCGGTTGGTGGCCACCTCTAAAAATCACAAAATCTCGCAGCCAAGTTGAATTGATCTCGACAAGTTTGGGTAGTGACGTTATATTTTCCATATCAACAAAACCTTTCATTCATTCACTCAAAGTATCGCAAACCCATGAATCACGGTCAATTCTCATTCTTCACCGCCGAAAAACGTTTCGAGAAAATCCAAAAGCTCAATCCGTTCCTCTCGCAACTTGACGCCATCGTCGATTGGGAAATCTTCCGCTCTGACCTCGAAAATATATACCTACAATGGAGGTTGAATTAACTATGAAACAATTTGTCGTCCAATTAAAAGCGTTGGCACTGTTTTGTTGCCTACTTGTACATGTTTCTCAATTTGTTTTTGCTAAGGAACCCTCAAAAATGTCAGTGTCGCAAAAAAACTTTGCTGACTATTTGCCGGAAGAAATAGAATGTGTGGATATTGGATACTCTTATCTCGGAAATGGAATTAAGCCACAACAAAAGAATCGATTGTATAACAATATTATCCCGGAATGGGGGTACTGTCTTGCAGGATATTATAGAAATTTGTCCAAAACACATTATGCAAATGATCCATTTTATATGGCGATGGCCGTGTCCGTAATCTCTACTGGCAAGTCTGATCATAATGGTAAACTGGATAATCCGCTACCACAAAATATTGATGATGTGAACGATGATGTCAATTTTGAACAATTACATCACATACAACGAGATATTGGGCTGTTTTTTTGTCCATATCACGTTAAAGTAGGAGATATTTTTCCTTTAGCGGATGCCATTTACTATGTTGATAAACCTTTTCATGTGAGAAAAATGCTTATCAACTCATCACCAAATTTTTCAATAAAAAGAACTCCGGGTACTTTGTGTGTTCCGCTCAGTTCTCATTGTCATGAAATTGCCTCGCAATCTGCTCTTACATATTTCCCTGGGCTAAACGTCACAGTTACAAGAATTTATTCTGTACTTGCACAAAACGGGTCAATTGAGCTAATAGCGAGAGTGTGCACCGTAGAATCCTCAAATATTACTGGAATAAGTAGTGGTGATAGATTCAACGATTATATCGGATCTCCCTGCATAAAAAGGAAAGCAGATGGAAGCATTGATGTGGAAGCCGAAAGAATGATAGTTCAGGAATTGAAAACTAAAGATATAATCAAAGGTGATGGTGTGGGTTATCGTATTACGTCAATTGTCCCACCTGAAGTGGAATCTTGGCGTACGATCAACGGTTTACCCGAAGGCATTAAAGGACGTGTAATAGGCTGGGTGGAAATTGATCCGACACCTATTCCGCTTGATGAAGAAGGAAACCCTATAAGTGAGAAAGTAAAGGAAAAATAATAGGATATCTTTTTCCGTTGTAATGGTCTTCATCAATGAGATGGTCGAATTCATGCGGAATTCCGCTTCTTACGTCCGAAAAGCGTTTCCCCTACAACGTACCGTGTTGTGTGATCGGCAACTTCTTGGGTATTGGGCAAAATTCCCGGTTTGAAACCCACACGAGACAAAACACGGCGTTTGAAATAGCTTGCGATTTTTAACTTACGGAATGGGGATCGTTGAACACGCTCAATGTGAAGCTCTGCGGCAGAGCCGCTTCCGTCCAGTATTTAGTAAACCGCAAAATGCGCATCACTCATTTTGCATGTCAACTGTAATATCATTTTTTGAGCCTTTCTTTATGGTCGCTTTCAAGTCGGACGTCGTATGCGTCCTATACTTAACTGGTGTAACATGGTTCACAGCAGGCGGAGGGTCATAACTCGAAGAGGAACGAGTTCCGCTGCCCAATTTTTCTTCCTCGGTAGCTTCCTCATTGCGTGCATTTACCGGGTCCATTCTGACAACGGTTATAACATAGCTACCAGGCACTGCACCCGGAATTGGCGATGATGGAGTATTTAACTTAAATTCACCATTTGGACCGGATATTGCAGAGGCGATGTGTCCATTGGGGTCTTGAGGCGTAAATGTTACTGTAGCACCTTCCAATGGATTACCGTCGAGTTTTACAACGCCGCTTGCGGGGACAACTCCCAAAGGATTTTTTTTGCAGCCAAGTAATGTAATGGCTGGGATAATAATTGCAAGGATAACAAAAAGTTTTTTTGGCAAGTGTGTGTGTTTCATGATTAATTTCTCAATACTATTTAACAGCTGATCTTTTATCAACTACTCCAAATCTAAAAATTTACCATTGATATACTGTGAACGGGGACAAATTGACAGTTATTTCAAGAAAAAAATAACATTTTCACTGCGTCTGTAGTCTAACGTAATAATGTTACGTAAGGAAATATATTCAAATGACTCCTCTACTATTAACTCAATCTTTATAGGTTTAGATGATGGCGGTTTCAACTTAAGGAAAAACTATTACACAAACAAAAAAATGACTAAACTGGGGAAAACAGGACGTTTTATCGTTTGTTCGCTAACCTGCCCAGTTTATTATCATGACATCTGCTTTGTCTTCCCATGAAGTTTAATACGGGCAGTATGCAAAAGCAGGAAGACAGTGTCTGTCTAGGTAATTGCGTATAAATTCCTTAAGTTGAAATTACTGGTTTAAATGGTTATCCACTTGAATCAAGTAGTGACCAGATGTAGTGGTTTGAATAAGCAAGCAACAACTCCAAATGGATTGCATGTGCGTTTAACACAGTATTTTCCGGTACCGGGACAAAAACTGCAACGTAAAACAGTCATGTTTTTTCTATATTTAGGTGCCACTAGTCTGAAGTGTATAACCATTTAAGTTATTACGGGGCGTTGACGGATTCACCGCCTGAACGTGTACCAAGAGCTCCCCAAACGCCATATAATGATCTACCAGTGTAGTCCATGTAACGGTTATTGGGACCGCCCGGTGGAACAACAGTCAAACCATCTGGAGGGCTTCCTGTTGAAACAGTTTCGCTCATGAATCTTACGGACCCGTCACCCATAGACAGGTTGACACCGCCTGTATGGTTACTGGATGCGGAGACTAATGCGTTCTCCATTGCTCCCATATCAGACTGCCTAGTGCGTTGTCCGGCATAAAAACTGGGGTTTGTCTAACTGAATAAAAGTGCTATACTTCCGTTTTCACAACACGGAGGTTTACCATGAAAAAATTGTACATCGTTCGGCTCAGCGACGAAGAACGAAAAATTTGCACC
>JBOFQC010000193.1:0-5787 GCA_051660725.1 Thermoguttaceae bacterium | reverse complement strand
CACATACGGCGGAGTAACCAATTTTCTATACTACCGGTTCTGAATAACAACCGGTTCGGCAGCCTTGATTACACTCGGCGGATTATTGAATCTGTATAAAATCTGATCAATTAACCGCTGTTCAAGTCCAATATCTCGTCCAGAATAAAACCAAGCAGACTCTTCGGAATTCCCTTTAGTTTCGTTGACAATACGATTATTGGTATTGACATTTTTTATAAAAGTACCGCTGGCATTCGATTCCATTGGCCGCAACAAATCTTCGGTTTCGCAATAAACATTAACTTTAACAATAAAACCGTAACTGTCCGGTTCAGGTATTACGGTTACAATTGCTTTACGTCTGATTGTTTGGTACGTCGCTTCAACACGGTCGTTGAACGAAACGGAATCGTCGTGCCACGGTTCGAACACTGACGCACCGATTTTCGGCTCGGTTTCGAGCCGCCCTTCAGTCATAATACCGTCGTAAACACGGACCGGTTCTTCGCTCGCAATGGTAAAAGTTTGACCGACAGCATCTGCGACCGCTTCCCAGAGCGCTTCGTGATCCATTGTCGAAACTAGAGTTTGACTGGTATTATTTGAACTCGTACTCAACCACGGAAACTCCGTCACCGGTGGCCTGTACGTTGCGCAGCCCGAAACTAACGTTGAAAACAACGAAAGTACGAGAATAATTCGCGGTAAAATAAATGTGTTCCTGTTTTTAAAGTAATACATTTTTGAATGGTAACGATTTCGGTAAAAGAAAACAAGAGGAAAATGTCTTGCATTTTTCAGGTTAATCGTTAAAATCCATATCACTGCCAGTTGCGAGTTAAGTCGCAAATCAGCGAGCCGTCGACGTAAGTCGGCGGGTAAGGAAATACAATACAAACCAGACCCCAAATTACATAATGCGTTCAATCGCGATAATGAACCAGAAGGGCGGCGTGGGCAAAACCACAACCGCAGTAAATGTCAGTGCCGCTCTTGCAGAAACCGGCGCACGGGTCTGCCTGATTGATCTTGATCCACAAGCTCACGCAACGTTGCACTTTGGTATTGAACCGCAAGCAGACTCCGCCTCGGTGTACGATGTGCTGGTCGAAGATAAAAGCCTCGAAGAAGTCAGAAAACAAGTTGCCGATAATCTCTGGCTGGTGCCGTCCCACCTCGATTTGGCGTCAGCTGAAATGGAACTTGCCGGCGTTGTTGGACGTGAAGTTATTCTTCGTGACAAATTAGAAGCCGATTCAATGACGTTCGATTATATCCTTATGGATTGTCCGCCTTCTCTCGGTGTCTTGACTATAAATGCACTTACCGCTGTTGACGAAGTGTTTATACCCTTGCAGCCGCACTTCCTTGCTCTTCACGGACTAAGCAAACTGCTCCGAACAATTGAATTGGTTGCAAAACGGCTGAATAACAGACTCGAACTCAGTGGCGTCATTCTCTGTATGTTTGAGGGGCAAACGAAACTGGCCGGCGAAGTTGCGCAAGATGTGGACGCTTTTTTCAAGCAGAAATATGACAGGCCGACACCGTGGTCAAACGCGAAAA
The DNA here is from genome assembly GCA_051660725.1 of Thermoguttaceae bacterium. Classification (GTDB taxonomy): domain Bacteria; phylum Planctomycetota; class Planctomycetia; order Pirellulales; family Thermoguttaceae; genus JAVBSX01. The sequence goes on along the minus strand of JBOFQC010000193.1, from coordinate 4,239 downwards.
TGTTTCAAACGAAGATTCGCCGCAACATCCGACTGGCAGAAGCACCAAGTTTTGGAAAGCCGATTTTTCAGTACGATCCAAGTTCAAATGGCGCTGAAGATTACAGAAATCTAGCCGCTGAAATCGTCCAAGGAAGACCAGCGGCAGAAGATAGGAGTTAGGTGAGCAGGTGATTCGAAATTATCTGACACCTGACCACTCACTCCTATCTCCTATCTCCTATTTTAGACCCAGCCGCGGAGTTTGCACGCTTTGGCAACCCGATCAATCGAGACCAAATAAGCGGCGTCACGGAGGTTGGTTTTCTTTTCCTGGCTCATTTTGTGAACCGCACGGAAAGCGTCCGACATTTTGCGGTCAAGCAATTTGTGAACGTCCGCTTCTTCCCAGTAGAAATTTTGGGCGTTTTGGCACTGCTCGAAATACGAAACGGTGACACCACCTGCGTTTGCGAGGTAATCCGGGATAACAATGACACCATTCTTGTCGAGTATCACGTCGCCTTCCGGAGTGGTCGGACCGTTGGCGAGTTCGCAGGAAATTTTGCATTTGATATTTCCGGCGTTCTTTTCGTTGATCGAGTTTTCAAGAGCTGACGGAAACAGAACCGTACAAGGAACTTCGAGAGTAGCGTCGCTTGTGATTTCCTTCGCTCCCGGGAAACCTTTAACCGAACCGGTTTTGTCTTTGTAAGCGATGAGTTCCTTAATGTTAAGACCAGCTTCGTTGACGACACCGCACTTTGAATCGCAAGCAGCGATAAGTTTGAGTCCGAGCAGTTCTTCACCGAGGATCGCGGCATATTGACCAGCATTGCCGAACCCTTGAACAACCATTGATTCGCCTTTGAGGTTGATATTGTACGCCTTGGCAGCTTCACGTGTGATGTAGATACCACCACGAGCGGTAGCATCGCCACGTCCGGCTGAACCTCCTAGCGGAATCGGCTTGCCTGTGATGACACCGGGATGATGTTCCTGACAAATGGTTTCGTATTCGTCCATCATCCACGCCATGATTTGCGGATTGGTGTAAACATCTGGTGCCGGCACGTCTTTTGTAATGCCGATTTCACGGCTGATTGCGCGAACATAAGCGCGAGCCAAACGTTCTTTTTCGCCTTCCGACAAAGATTTTGGATCACAAATAACGCCACCTTTACCGCCGCCGAGCGGGATATCGACGACTGACGTTTTCCACGTCATCCAGCAAGCGAGAGCGCGAACTGTGTCGATTGTTTCTTCAGGATGCCAACGGATACCGCCTTTCGCTGGACCGCGAGCCATGTTGTATTGTACACGGAAGCCTTGAAAAACTTTCGTTTTACCATTATCCATTTTAACTGGCAAAGAAACTGCGATTTCACGCTGCGGAACGCGAAGAAGTTGGTGAGTTCCTTCGTCGAGTCCCAATGTCTTGGCAGCCTTGTCAATTTGGGCTTGTGCGACGACGAACGGATTGTACTGAGCTGTCATTAAGTTGTCTCCAGGGTTGAATTGTTAACTGCCAGGTGACCGCTGGCAAAGTTAAGAGCACGGCAGAGCCGAGCGCGTTTCCAAAAACCCCAGTATCGTAATACTTATCGAAAAAAAATAAATCCCCCCCTTCAGGTTTCTTGAGTGTGTTTAACCACCTTGAGAGGCTCTGTTTGTGCAATCCAAAAATTCCATTTACCCGCCAACTTACGTTGGCGGCTCGCTGTACAATATGCACAATTAATACCTGAATGGCTGGTTCCTTGGCTGCTAATTTTTTTCAAGAATTAATGCAAAATTTATGCGTAATCATTACGGAGCCGCTTTCCGAGGAACGATTTCATCTGCCGGAACTACTACGGCTTTTCCAGAGAAACCAGCTGCAGGTCGCGTCCGAGGCACGATTTCGTCGGCAGAAACAACAACCGCTTTTGCAGTGGAAACGGCTACCGGTCGTGTTCGGGAAGTAATTTCATCTGCAGCAACCGTGACAGAAGCAGTATTATCGTTCACTTTTCCCGCAAACGGCGGATTGGCATTTGTTGTTGAAATAACACGTGGGTCTATTCTCTTAAGCGGTGCAACAAGGAGCGGTTTCATTGTCGGAACATGAACAATACTATCTGCATCAACGGTTGCCGCTTTCGCTGAAATTGCAAGTGGTGGTTTTTCAGCAAAATGGCTGACCGCATCTTTATCAAACGAGTCGTCAGATTGTGTCGGGATAATATTAAAAGATTTTTCGTCATCTTCCAGCGAAGCGACGTCGGTTTTCATGAAAATGTCAAGTTTACTACGTTCCGGTCGGCTTTCGTCATCGGCTCCACCTACACTTGGTGCTTCTACGTATTTTCCGTACTGGTCTTGTGGAGATTCCGGCTTCATTATATCTTCTTCGGAACCGTCCGAAATCTCCGACTTTGCAGCTTGGGCCGCTTGTTTGTTTTTTAACGCCTGGCTTTCTTTTTCTATTTCACGTAGTTCTTCCGTTGAAAAATTCTTTGCGTACTGTTTATTCGGTTCGATTTCTTCGAATAGATTAGCATCCGAATCAGCGTTTTCCTCAAAATCCTCATCATAATCCTGCTTGGACGCTGTTTTATAAACACCGGTCAAATCGGAGTTTTTGACATTTTTTGCATTTAACGCCGTTTTTTTCGTTACGTTTTTCGCATTGCTCGGAAAAAAGGCTGCGGTGCCGCATGCGCACACCATGATCGTCGCGGAAATAAATATTTTTAATTTCCACGAAAGAAACGAAAGATTCTGTTCGTGCATTGCCGATACCTCTACTGTCTGGGGGGGAGTGGACAAGAGAGTTCACTGTACGACGGTTTGTCATAGTATTAAAAGCATTAGACCGCCAACTTTTAAAATCGGTTGGAACGGTATACTGCTGTATTTTTTTTTCTTGCGCCGGAATTACCGGAATCTTGAGAATATTCTACATACACACTTTGTGGCATTGATTATTCAATCATATTCAGATAAAATAAACTGCTCTACTTTGTGTAGTTATTAAATGCTGGTTTTTCTTGCTTTATCGTTTTGGAAAAATCCTGAGCATCAGGATAATTTTGCGGCAAAAATGTTAGCCGCCCGTTAGCCGCCGAGCCCTGCTCGGCGTAGCTCCTCGGAGGAACCTGCCGTTCGGGCATAAATCAGCTTCGGTGCTAACAAAAAGAAAACTGCGATTCTATGACTACGCATAAAATATAGTGTATAAAATTATTTGAGGATATTTCCTCTACAACAGACAATCCAATAAACACAACAGAATAAAAAAAGGAGTTGTTATGACAGCTTTCCCAGAAGTGACGAAAGTTAATTTTGAAGGCCAAAAGTCCACCAATCCACTCGCATTTCGGTTTTATAATCCGGAAGAAAAAGTGGAAGGAAAAACAATGAAAGATCATTTTCGCTTTAGTTCCGCTTATTGGCACACGATGCGAGGGTCCGGTGCCGATCCATTTGGACCCGGAACAATGATCCGTCCGTGGGAAGGTCCTACCGATAATGTAGAAAACGCTCAAAAACGAGTTCGCGTGTTTTTTGAGTTCTGCGAAAAGATTCAGATGCCGTTTTACTGCTTCCACGACCGTGACGTTGCTCCGGAAGGCAAGACTTTGTCTGAGTCGAATAAAAATCTTGACGCGGTCGTTGACGTTTTTGAGGAAGAACAGAAGCGGACCGGAATCAAACTGTTATGGGGAACCGCGAACCTGTTCGGCAACCCCCGTTATGTACACGGTGCGGCAACCAGCTGCAACGCCGACGCTTTCGCTTACGCTGCAGCCCAAGTGAAAAAAGCACTCGAAGTGACATTGCGGCTCGGCGGACAAGGTTACACTTTCTGGGGTGGTCGTGAAGGTTACCAGTGTATTTGGAACACCGACATGAAACGGGAAGCGGATCACCTCGCAAAGTTCATGCACATGGCAGTTGACTACGCGAAAGAGATCGGATTCACAGGCCAATTTTACTTTGAACCGAAACCAAAGGAACCGACCAAGCACCAGTACGATTACGATTCGGCTGCTTGTATCAACTTCCTACGTGCTTACGGCTTGGAAAAGTACGTGAAAATGAACATTGAAACGAACCACGCAACACTTGCCGGACACAGCGTCGAACACGAACTCGACTACGCCGGTTCGCAAGGATTTTTAGGTTCAGTCGACGCCAACGCCGGCGACGAACTGCTCGGCTGGGACACTGACCAGTTCCCAACGAATGTGTATATGACGACCAAAATCATGCTGAT
>JBOFQC010000192.1:0-7396 GCA_051660725.1 Thermoguttaceae bacterium | reverse complement strand
GGTAGAATCGACTTCAACTTGATAATTAAAGCGTTCGAAAAAGGTGCCGACTCAGTTCTCGTAAGTGGTTGTCATCCCGGCGACTGCCATTACACAAGTGGTAATTACCACGCACGCCGCCGTTGGATTTTGTTCCGCGAACTGTTGGACACGCTTGGAATCGACACGCAACGAATTAATTTTTCCTGGATTTCTGCCGCTGAAGGTGCAAAGTTCCAAAAATTCATCACCGAAATCGTGGAAAAAACACGCGAACTTGGCCCGTACAAAGAAATGCACGAAATTTAGGCAAAACGTGTTGTGAGACGCATTACCCGGAGACTCACGTCTCCGGCTCGAATATAATTGAACCGCCCCGGCTCGCTGATTATTGAATAAAAGCCTTTAAAAGCAGCTTTATTTTCTGCCATTTAGACACAACGGGTCTACTATTCCAAACGTCGTAGTTTATTCTTTCAATTGCTTTCAGAATAGCCAAGCCGCCGTTTATGAAAAGCGAAATGTCGACTCGTAAACAACGGGGAGCGATTTTAACGAGTGGTTTTCCGAATTCGAATCTTTTTTTTGCGTCGTTTACGAGGAATTTCATCATTTCGCGAAACAATTCTTTATTTTTTTCTTCGTCAACGGAATTTTTCCACTTTGAAATCGGAAGCGGTTCGCAATTGAATTTTTCACATACGTCCAGGGGCACGTAAAAGCGGCCGATTTTCCAATCTCTCGCCACATCTTGCCAGAAATTCGCCAATTGCAGACCGGTACAGATTGCGTCGGAATATTGTTGCATTTCCGGCTGAGAATCATTATTATGCCGTTCAAGAGCGCAGCCGAGCCGCAGAATTATCCGGCCAACCGGATTAGCGGAGTACCGGCAGTAATCGAGCAGTTCGTCGAAATTTGCGTAACGGGTCTGAAACTGGTCTCGCTTGAAAGCGACGAGTAGATTGGAAAACGGTTCTTTTGTAAGTTCGAACTCGTTAATAATTTGCCGCAGTGCGATGAAAACCGGATGTTGTATTTTCTCACCAGCAAAACAGCGGTCAAGTTCGCTTTCCCAGTCGGAAAGATTATTTGTAGCCGCTTCCGTTGAACCGCTTTCGTCCGCCAAGTCGTCGCTTACACGGCAATAAGCGTAAACCGCGAAAAATGGTTTACGCAATTTTTTTGGCAGTAAAAAGCTCGCAACGGAGAAATTTTCGTAATGGGAACGTGCCAACTTTTCACAGTACGCCTCGGCTTCTGAAATACTGTACTGTAACACTTTTTTATTTCCACCCACGACGTTTTACGCTTCCTTAATGTAAACGGCAGGTTTGACGTATTTCCATTTGGTTTGGTCGCGACCTAGCGTTTCCGAGTGGCCGATTAAAAGGTAACCGCCTGGTACCGTAAGGTCGTACATTTTGTTCACCAATTCGAGCTTGGTCGGCAAATCGAAGTAAATCATAACGTTCCGGCACCAGATGCAGTCAAATGGTTTTTTAAACGGAAACTTCTTATTCATTAGATTGAACCGTCTAATAACCGCTTCTTTTTTCAGTTGGTCGCTGACTGCCCAATTTTCGCCCTCTTTTTGGAAGTACTTTTTCAAGTAAGCCGGCGGTATCCCCTGCATACGTGTCTGATCGTATAATCCACGTTTTGCGGCGGTCAACGCTTTTTCTGAAATATCGGTACAAAGCAATCCGGCGTTCCAATTGCTATAATCAGCACCAAAATACTCAAGCATTGTAATCAATATTGTGTACGGCTCTTCACCACTGGAAGCGGCGGCACACCAGATTCTCAGGTCGTTATCGTGTTTCGCTTTATGCCTTGCCACCATGTCCGGAAGAATCGTGTCCCGGAAGAAATCGAAATGGTCGCTCTCACGAAAGAAAAACGTGTGATTCGTTGTTATCTGATTGGCCAACTCGCTGATCGCCTTGTCCGATTTGTCTGATACCAAGTGATCGTAATACTCCTTAAAAGTCTTAACGCCTCGCTCTCGCAGGATTTTTTGCAAACGACTTACGACTAGACTTTTTTTCTGGTCTGTAAGTTGAATACCGAATCGGCTGTAAACCAAATCACGAATCGCTTTGAATTCCGCGTCCGTAATCGGCATCATCTCAGTATGTACTTCTGGCATTGTTGATAGTGAACTTGGTGAACTAAAGGTGGATTTATGTGAAAGAGAGCCAAATACTCATTTTATTATACTATACAAAACAAGAAGCGGTCCCCCGGATATCAAAAATAATCAAAAACCCGACTTGTTGACCGACACGTATCAGTAAGATAGAATTGATTTTTCGTTTAGGTTTTTCGTTATGTTATATATTTAAAAATTATTAACTGGGGAGTTCAAAATGTCAGAAACAAGCGGAACTTATGATATAGGTTTAATGGGTCTTGCGGTCATGGGCCAAAATCTCGTCTTGAACATGGTCGACCACGGCTTTAATGTTGCCGTATTTAATCGGACGACAAGTAAAGTTGACGATTTTATGCAACTTTCCGAAGTACAAGAAAAAGTCGGCAAAAACGGCGAACATCTTTGCGGCACCCATTCTCTGAAAGAACTCGTCTCGAAACTTAAGCGTCCGAAAAAAGTAATGCTTATGATTCAGTCGAAAGACCCGGTGCCGGCCCCGGAAATCGCTCTTTATCCAAATTTTTCGGCTGTTGATGCGGTAATTGAAGAACTTATCCCGTTACTGGAACCGGGCGACTGCATAATTGACGGAGGAAACACGCATTTCAAAGACACCGAAAGACGAACAAAATACGTCGAATCGAAAGGTCTGCTTTACGTCGGAACCGGCGTTTCCGGCGGTGAAGAAGGGGCACGTAAGGGACCGAGTATCATGCCCGGCGGTTCTCCGGCTGCGTGGGAATTGGTGAAACCGATTTTTCAGGCGATTAGCGCAAAAGTCGGTCCGCAAAACAACATTCCGTGCTGCGAATGGGTCGGAGCTCGCGGTGCCGGACATTACGTAAAAATGGTTCACAACGGAATCGAATACGGTGACATGCAGTTAATTTGCGAAGCGTATTGGATTCTGAAAAACGCTCTCGGCTACTCAAACGAACAGCTTTACGACGTTTTTGCGGAGTGGAACAAAGGGGAATTGGACAGTTACCTGATCGAAATAACCCGCGACATTTTCTCGGTTAAGGACAAGGAAACCGGCAAACATTTACTTGATCTGATTTTAGACTCTGCCGGAGCAAAAGGGACCGGAAAATGGATGAGCCAACTTGCACTTGATCTCGGAGTGCCGAGCACATTGGTTACCGAAGCGGTTTATGCCCGGTGCATTTCGGCAATGAAAGAATCACGGGTTCGAGCAAGTGAAATTCTGCCGGGTCCAGCCGGTTTGAACTCTTTCGGCAAATATACCGGTGACGCAAAAACTTTTGCGAATCAAGTTCAGCAGGCACTTTATGCGTCGAAAATTGTCTCTTACGCTCAAGGTTACGTCCAGATGCAAGCGGCGTCGAAGGAATACGATTGGTCACTTTCTTTCGGACCAATTGCGTTGCTTTGGCGCGGCGGCTGCATTATCCGTGCGGTCTTCCTTGAACGGATCAGGGAAGCGTTTGAACGGAATCCGCAGCTTGAGAATCTGCTTTTGGACCCGTATTTCAAAAATGTAGTAGAGAACGCTCAAACCGCTTGGCGAAACGTCGTGAAAACCGCAGTTGAACTTGGTATTCCAGTCCCGGCGTTCATGTCGGCTCTTGCGTATTATGACGGGTACCGCAGCGCAAACCTCTCCGCTAATTTGCTTCAGGCACAACGGGATTATTTCGGTGCGCACACATATTTACGTACTGACAACCTCGCCGCCGGTCCGCAACACACCGATTGGATCAACGAAAAGAAATAGCAGAATTCAGGAGTTAGAATTTAGGAGTTAGGAGATAGAAGTTAGAAATTTAAAATCACCTGCTCACCTGTTCACCTTGTACCGGGGACTTACGTCCCCGACTCGCTGATATTCATAAAGTCTTATGCAAAAAAACTTCACCATTTCATACCCCACTCCGGAAATTGCCAAGTTGACGCTTGACAGGCCTGAAAAACGAAACGCACTCTCGTCCGAAATGCTGAGCGGAATAATCGCAACTTTAAAGCAAATCGGCGAAGAACAAACTGTGCAAATCGTAATTTTGCAAGGAAATGGGTCCGGTTTTTGCAGCGGAATCGACTTAAAAGAGGCCGCAATCTCTTTCGACAAAGCAACCGAGATGTTCAGTCAGGTAGTCGAGTTGATAACCTGTATCCGAACACTTCCGCAAATTGTGGTTGCCGTACCGCACGGTTTCGCTGTCGGAGGTGGAGTCGCTCTAATTGCCGCAAGCGATCTTGTCGTCGCAGAATCCGATCTTAAAATTTGCTGCCCGGAAGTTAAACGTGGTTTCGACCCGGTACTTCTTTTTCCACTTCTACGAAGAAAATTGGCTGATTCAGCATTGCGGGAACTTTTGCTCACCGGTCTGCCAATAACAGCAAATCGAGCAAAAGAGATCGGATTACTGCAGTACGTCGTGTCTCGGGATGAGCAGGAAACATTTTCGTTGAATTTAACGAAAGAAATGCTTACCGCCGACGCTGAAGCTGTCCAAAACGCAAAACTCATGTTTCTGGCAAACGAAAACACGCAATTCGGACTGCCGTTGGTTGAAGAATTACGATTTTCGTTACACGCGCATCTCATGTCGTGGCAGAGTGAAACGGCCCAAAACCGTGTCGCTAAGTTCTTGAAAACATAAATTTTTCTCCTGCCCGGTTGGAAAACACGTCATATTATGGTAAACAGTATTGTATGGTTGTGTTTCCCGAACTCAGACGCATTCGCTCTTCAGACGAACAATATAACAGAATACCGGAAACTGTAGAAGTTCGCCGGCTTGTTCGTGTACGTACCGACGAAGTTGCTGAGCGTTACCAACAGGAACACAGCACCGCCCAGCTGATAAATCGTGACTTTCTTGAAAAAGAATCGAAAAAAATTTTGCTGGAATTGAACCAATCCCAAGAGTACGCAGCCTGGACAATGGTGGTTCTTGGCAGTGCGTTTTGGAAAAGACAGATAGAAGCGATTCCGTACTCGCGCCGTATACTGCTTTTACCGCATTGCATGCGAAATTCGCAGCTCTGCCCGGCCCAATACGACCCACTCGGTCTTAAATGCCAAAAGTGCGGAAACTGCGAACTATTCGAGCTGCAAAATCTTGCCGAATCGCTCGGTTATCAGGTGCTCATTGCCGAAGGTACGCCGGTTGTAATGCAGTCGATTCTCGGAGGCAAAGCGGACGCAATTCTCGGCGTCGGATGTCTGAAATCACTGGAACGAGCTTTCGAAAAATTACAACTCGTAGGTATTCCAGCCGTTGCCGTGCCGCTACTTGACGCAAAATGTATCGATTCAACCGCTGACGTCGATTGGATTCGGGAAATGATTGAAATTCCTTCCGTAAATCACGAAACTGCGGAAAACGCTGCAAAAACCGAACACGACGGGAAATCATCCGATTCTTCAGCAGAAATAGCGAGTGAAACAGGTTCTGGTCCATTACGCTCACGTACAGTAACGTTGTCACCAAGTTGGTTGCATCTTTTGCGAGGGGCGGCAAATCTATTCAATCAAGACGAACTAAATCGGTTAATACCGTGGCTTCACAAGCCGGAAGCGCCGGGTACGAATACAGTGCCGCAAACTAATGGAAATGAACTTTTGCACTTCACTGAACGAATTGGAATAGACTTTTTGGTTCGTGGTGGCAAGTTTTTCAGACCGTTTATCACACTTGCGACTTACGATGCGCTGAAAGGTTCGCATGGAACCGGCGAAAACGGTCCGGCTTACGTTGCCGCATTTCCTGATGTCGTGAAGTGTATCGCACTTGCAATTGAAGTATTTCACAAAGCGTCGCTTGTTCATGATGACATTGAGGACAATGACATTTTCCGATACGGACGTGTAACGATTCACAATGAATACGGCATTCCAACTGCGATAAATGTGGGTGATTACCTGATTGGACTTGGTTACCAATTAATCGCATCACAGCTAAACGCACCGGAACTCGGAAGTTGCGGCGGACGAGTCGTCGCGGACATTCTTTTGAAACTCGGCCAAGCGCATACCAAGTTGAGTGAGGGGCAGGGAGCGGAACTGTTTTGGAGATTGAATGCGGACAAAAACACAACGGGAACAATTAATCCGAAAGATTCGCTGAAAATTTACAGTTTAAAAACCGCTCCGGCATTTGAGGCCGCTATTTTTGCCGGTTTGCGGCTCGGCGTCGGCTGTTCGGAAGACGATTTGCGTTTTATCGACAAGGTTTCTGAGCCGATTTCGCAGTTTGCTCGATTTCTCGGAATTGCTTTCCAGATTAAAAACGACTTGGACGATTGGACGCCGGAAGAATGGAATAAGCGAGAATTGGCCACTGACATTTTTGCGGGACGGCCAACTGTTCTTTGGGCGTTGGCGAACGAAAATCTGCCGGAAGATGACCGCGAAAAATTACTTGAGTACACGAACATTTTCCGTAAAGAGCGAACAAAAGACGAAGACGTAAGACAAGTCACTGATCTTGTTCAGGCGGGAGTGTTACGTGATGTTCACGACCTGCTAGAAAAAGCGAATGTATTCGAAACTGCGCGGCGTTTGATCGAAAAATACTTTGACCGTGCGCAAGAAGCGGCAAACCGAATCGAACACGAACCGTTGCGGAATCTTCTTCTTAATTTATTCCGACCTCTTGTGTGTGTTCAAGCGGTTGAAGCCGAACAAAGCCCGCAAGCGTAAAGGCGAGCCGCCGACGTAAGTCGGCGGGTGATACCATTTTCGCATTTTCATTTTACGTCTGCGACATGTTCTCGAAATAATCATACAATTCGAATAGTGCAAAGCGTACATTTCCGCCGGTACTTTTGAAAACGTCAAACAACAATTTCCGTTGAATTTCGTCAAACAGGGGAAAATTATCATTCAAAACGTGCCGAACAATTTTTACGAAAAGTTCATAATCAGGCGCGGTGTTGAAAATCACAGGAATCCCGTAAATTGGCTTATGTGACGTGATAAGCAGTCCGGTTTTAATACCTAAGCGGTTCAACCGTTTTATTTCTCGTCGCAATCTCAAGCGGCTAAAGTACCCAAGTTGTTCGTATCCGTCAACGATAATGACTGTTGGATTTTCGCACGATTCAATTGTTGATAAACTACACCAGAAATCCTGAGAAAAATTCCGCTGTTTGTCCCGAAGCGTGGCACAAAATAAACGGCATTCCAACTTGTCGGACAAGTGTTTTTTTATTTCGTCAAGAAGAGTCGTTTTTCCGGTTCCGTGTTCGCCTGTTATCTGACCGGAAAAATTGTTTTGCTCAAGTTTTGTA
>JBOFQC010000191.1:0-7955 GCA_051660725.1 Thermoguttaceae bacterium | reverse complement strand
ATACATTTAGCGTAGCAGCCGCCTTCAATATTAACGATACCGTCTTCCGTCCAGATATGTTCGTCGTCGCCGATTAACTTGCGGTGCGGTTCCGTTGAAAGCGTTGTTTTGCCGGTTCCTGAGAGACCAAAGAAAACCGAAACGTCGCCAGATTCGCCTTCATTTGCGGAACAGTGCATTGACACCAAACCTTTTTTCGGCATCAGGTAGTTCATAATCGTGAAAACACCTTTTTTCATTTCGCCGGCGTACTGGGTTCCCAGAATCACGAACTCGGCCCGCTCGAAGTTGAGCGAAACACAGGTTTTCGAGCCAACACCCGGAAGCTCAGGGTCGGCGTACTGCTGCCCGGCATTGAAAATCACGTAATCCGGCTTGCCGAAATCGCTCAATTGCTCTTCCGTTGGACGAACCAACATATTCATCATGAAGAGCGCATGATAAGCGCGAGCACAAATTACACGCACTTTGATCCGGTTTTTCGGGTCCCAACCAGCGTAACCGTCAACTACGTAAAGGTGTTCGAGCGTATTTAAAAAAGCAACTGCTCGTTCACGACATTTCAAGAATACATCGTCGGTCAATTTTATATTGACTGGTCCCCACCAAATATCAGCACTGGTACCGGGCGTATCTACAACACGTTTATCTTTAGGGCTACGTCCCGTTTTTTCACCGGAAAAGTTGATAAGAGCTCCGACAGAAGAAATCGCCGCTTTTTCGCGAACAATCGCATCTTCGTAGCAGCAAGGAGTTGAAGGATTACGGGTTACGTTCTTAACGGTAATGCCGTAAGAACTCAAGTCAAGCGTGTGAACATTGCTCATTTTTCCTCGTTTGTTGTAAGCGTTAAACTGAAGTCTTTTTGAAAATCCCGGAGATACGCAAAAAAGTAACCGGTTTACACAAATTAAACCGTTGCGGATTCAACCGAAATATAAACTGGCTTTGGTATACCGAAGCCGGTATAGGCGTTAGCCTTCGGCCTCGAAAACGCCTTGTGCCACAAGGCTTACCGTAATTGCAGGCAGAACGTTAAAACCGCCTGCTATACATAGACATTTTTGTAAATGTCGCAAGACCAAAAACGCTCATAAGGTAACAGACGAAACCCTTTTGCCTATCCCCCCCAAAAGAAAAAGTTTTTTTGATTTAGACTTAGGAGATAGGTGAGCATGTGAGCAGGTGATTCGAAATTATCAGACTCCTAACTCCTAAATTCTAACGTCTAACATCTTCTTCACGCTTTTACGATTTTTTCACGGCCTGATTTTACATTTTTCGTTGCATTTCGAGTGTCGACGACAAGTTTTGCGTTTTTAACAATCATGTCGTAATCGTAAGCAGTGTGGTCGGTTGCGATTAAAACGCAATCCTGTTCAGCTAAAAATTCCGGTGTCAGCTCCTGACTCGTCATTTGCGGAAGATTCCAGTGACGCATTTTCGGCAACGTCGGAATATGTGGATCGTTGTACGTGATTGTTGCACCTTTTTTACGAAGTCTGTCCATTAGCTCGAAAGAGGGACTTTCACGTGGGTCGTCAACGTCTTTTTTGTACGCTGCACCGAGAACGCAAACCTTACTCCCTTTCAGCGATTTGCTGTGATCGTTAAGAGCGTCTGCGACTTTTCGTACAACGTAAAGCGGCATTGAAGTGTTTATTTCGCCGGCCAATTCAATAAATTTGGTCGTAAGCCCGGCACGTCTTGCGCACCAACTTAAATAAAACGGGTCGATTGGAATGCAGTGTCCGCCGAGTCCGGGACCAGGATAAAACGCTTGAAATCCGAACGGTTTTGTTTTGGCCGCATCAATTACTTCCCAAACGTCAATGCCGAGCCGTTCGAAAACGACTTTCAGTTCGTTTACCATTGCGATATTAACGCAACGGTACGTGTTTTCCACGATTTTCGCAGCTTCTGCGACTTCACAAGATGAAACCTGTACAACTTTTACAATTGCGTGACCGTACAAGGCTGAGGCCAGTTCGCCGCTGCTTGCGTCGTAGCCGCCGACTACTTTTGGGATTCCTTCAGCAGTGAACTGCGGATTCCCCGGGTCTTCCCGCTCAGGACTGAACGCCAGAAAATAATCTTTGCCGACTTTCAGGCCCGACTTTGCGAGAATCGGTAACATGACATCGCGTGTAGTGCCGGGATAAGTCGTACTTTCCAACACGACCAACTGCCCGGGCCGTAACTGTTCGGCTATTGTTTCACAAGTGGATTCAACGAAATACAGGTCCGGATCACGGCTTTCGTTAAGTGGCGTTGGAACGGCAATAAGAATCGCGTCCGCTTCTTTCAGTTTCGCCGGATCAGTGGTCGGTTCAAGTGAACCGTTTTTAACACAAGTTGAAATCCAGTCAGACGGAATGTGGGCTATGTAACTTTTTCCTTTTTTTAACATGTCGACTTTTTTCTTGTCGACATCATACCCAATTGTGTTAAAGCCAGCTTTGATAAAAGCACGAAGCAAAGGTAATCCTACGTAACCGAGACCAATTACACCAACCTTCGCGGTTTTATTCGCGATTAATGACGCTAATTTTTTCTTCATGACTTAGTGAAAATAATTTATGTAATGAATTGATTTGCGGGGCTTATGTAATACCTAAATCGACCCAGTACTGTTGAAAAGTCGTAAAACGCACACATATTTTCCCAGAATTTTGGTTTCACGTCAACTACTGCCTTGTAAGTATTTATTTTTGTGGTTAGCCCCGGAGCCCTGCTCCGGGGTGGAAAAGCGCCGAGCAGGGCTCGGCGGCTAACAGACGGCTAACATGCAAAATTATTCTGATGGTCAGTAGTAGTAAATATAAATAATGGTAGATTTGTATGTGAGAATTGTTTCTTATTTTCAGGAATTTTCACAACAAAAAACCCACAACATATAAAATATGCAGACCAACACAAATAACTTTGTTATTCCCGACATACATAAGGGATTGGATTCGCAAACTGTAGAACAGCAACGGAAAAACTTCGGACGAAACGAACTCACTCCGCCGGAACGTGATCCTTGGTGGCGGTTACTGTTGGAAAAATTCGACGACCCGACTATACGCATTCTGATCGGTGCCGCGTGTATCTCGGTTTTGATGACCGCCTGCGAAAAGTTTCTGCTGCAAAACGCCGAGGCCAGCTTCATTGATTCCGTTGGAATTTTTCTTGCTGTTCTTCTCGCAACGCTGGTCGGATACTTCAGCGAGAGGAAAAGCGCCCGCGAGTTCGAACTTCTCAACAAAGTTAAAGACGACTTCCAGGTAGAAGTCGTTCGAGACGGTCAATCAAAAGAGATTTCAATTGGTGACGTCGTGGTCGGAGATTGTGTGCGGCTCGAACTAGGTGATAAAGTTCCGGCTGACGGTCTCGTACTAGAATCACTCTGTATGCAGGTTGACCAATCATTGCTGACCGGCGAATCCGTACCAGTTGAAAAAGTCGCAGTTGACGCAAAAGTTTTTTCGGATGCAAGTGCTTTTTCAAGTGACACCGTTTATGACGACACGCAGCAGGTGTACCGCGGCACAATGGTTGTTGACGGGCACGGCTACTTTGTTGTGCGTGAAGTCGGTGACAAAACGAAAGTCGGCCAAATTGCCGCGCATTTAGGTAAAGATGCCGAATCTGAAAACGAGACGCCACTTGTACATAAACTTTCGATTCTTGCAAAACAGATAAGCGTAATCGGCGTAAGCGGAGCAATGGCAATCTTTTCCGTTATGTGCTTGCGCGGAATGTGGACGTCACCTTTTGTTCAAAGTTGGTTCACTGCGTCAAGTGTCGAAGCGGGTACTGAGTCGGTTAAAGATTCCATGATTTTCGGCATACACACGGAATTTTTCGCAGCGTTGGTTTGCGGCATGGTGTTAAGCGCGATTCTTTATCGGTTTGCTTTGATGCCGTTCTTTGCGAGCATGGATATGAAACCGACCAGACGTGGTATCAAATTGCTTCTTTGTGTTCCGTTGTTTGTAGGAAGTGTAGCCGTGCTGTCCGGCGTTTTCGGAATAATCGGCGGCGAAGCGGCTCTTGCCGTACCGCTTCTGAAAGAAGTACTGCTTGCCGTTATCGTTGCTGTCACGATTATTGTCGTGGCCGTGCCTGAAGGGTTGCCAATGATGGTTACCGTAAGTCTTGCGCTTAATATGATGAAAATGGCAAAGGAAAACTGCCTGATTCGCAAACTGATTGCGTCGGAAACCATTGGCTCGGCTACGGTTATATGTACGGACAAAACCGGCACGCTTACCCAGAATAAAATGCAGTGTGTGTGGTATTTCTTCGGCATGAAAGAGTATCAGCAAGACAAAGTTTCCGAATTGGCGTCAAGCGGTGACTGGAACGGTATTGTGGACGCAATTGCGATTAACACCGAAGCGAACCTGAACACTGAACACGGTGTCACTGGTATTGGCAACCCGACGGAATGTGCAATTTTGACGTTGCTGCACAACAACGGCGTTGATTATCATTCGTTCCGTGAAAAATACAAACGCGTTTACGAAATGTCGCACAACTCGCAGCGGAAAATGTCTGCGGTAATCATTGAAAAATCAGGTGACGGTGTCAATGCCGCCACTCATCATACGGTTTACGTTAAAGGTGCACCGGAACGAATTTTAGAAAAATGCAAATTCGTTTCGGTTGGCGGCAAAACTGAACCGCTGGAGTCGCACTTTGATGCTGTTAATTCGGCACTGAAGGCGGCGTCAGACAATGCTTTGCGTGTAATCGCTTTTGCGGAAAAAAGTTACGACGCAAATACCGCTGATAACACGAGCGGATTTGAAACCGAGCTGGGCAAAAACGATTACGTTTTCAGCGGGTTCGTTGGAATTTCCGACCCGATACGGCCCGAAGTCGCAACGGCTGTTAAAATGTGTCTTGACGCCGGTATTGACGTGAAAATGATAACCGGTGACGCCAAACCAACCGCGTTAGCAATTGCCAAAGCATCAGGAATTTTGAGTGACACCTCAACGGAAAAAAGTGTTCTTACCTCCGATGAACTGGAAAAAGTAAGTGAAGATGAACTGCCGGAAGTGGCAAAGAATCTGAAAGTACTCGCCCGCTCTACACCAATGGATAAGTTGCGGTTGGTAAAAGCTTTACACCGAAGTGGAGAAGTGGTGGCAATGACCGGTGACGGAACCAATGACGCGCCGGCGTTGAAATTTGCAGATGTTGGGCTTTCAATGGGTATTGCCGGCACCGAGGTTGCAAAAGAAGCGAGTGACATTGTTTTAATGGATGATAATTTCAAAAGCATTGTGACTGGTGTTTGGTGGGGCCGAACACTTTTCCGTAACATACAACGGTTCTTGCAGTTCCAGCTTTCCGTGAATGTGGTGGCATTACTTTGCGCTCTTTTAGGTCCGTTGGTTGGAGTACCGCTTCCGTTTACAGTAACGCAGCTTTTGTGGATAAATATTATAATGGACACATTTGCGGCAATTGCGTATTCAACCGACCCGCCGCGTGCGAAGACGATGCGTCAGCAGCCAATTAATCGAAGCGAACATATCATAACACCGATGATGAGTGTCACGATTTTAGTAAACAGCTTGTTCCAGGCAGTAATACTGTTTGCGTCATTGTATTTCGGGTGGTTTTTAGACGGCGCGAGTAAATACGCCTTTTACTCTGATCCGGACGACGCGAAGAATCTGGAAGCACTTACCGTTTTCTTTACGATTTTCGTGATGTTCCAGTTCTGGCACAAGTTTAATTGCCGTTCTTTGGAATACGACGAGTCGCCGTTTGCACTGATCTTGAAAAATAAATTGTTTATTGTTATTATTGCAATCATAACAGTTGTGCAAATCGTCATGGTACAAGCAAGCGATTATTTCATGATTGGCAAAATATTCAGAACAGATTCGCTTTCTTTGAACCAATGGATTGGTATCACGTTATTAACATCAACAATAATCCCAGTCGCTTGGCTGGCAAGATTATTGGCTGCGCGAATGTGGCACATGACAAAATAAAACGCATGCCAAATTTTACATAAATTTATTTTTTCCTGTTTGCCCCGGAGCCCTGCTCCGGGTATTTCAACGCCGAGCAGGGCTAGGAGGTTAACATGCACATTTAACCTGATGTGCAGTAATTGAATTTCAACCAGAGTCGAAAAAGTCGAGGAATTTCTTTTTTCACAGCAAAAACCTGTTCAAAATTTTCTAGCTGCCTAAAAAATCGCTCTTTACATAAGAATAAAAAATTTGTAGACTACGCACGCAATTTTTGTGTAATACTTTTTATCGAACAAGCTTTTTCCCTGCAAACGGCTGTTTCAGTAATGTCGCACTGCGGTAAACTTCAGGAGAAGATAAAATATGCTACTTAGATCAGTTAGTAAATGGCTGACATTTTCAATTTTAATTGGCATTAATATTGTCGTAGTAAACTGCTTTACTGCAAGAACACTTTTTGCGCAAGGAATTAACGGGGCAAACGTTGTGCCTGCAAATCGTACACAGGGTGCTCAAGCTAATCCAAATCTTGCTGCTCCCAATGTTGCAGCCCCTTCGACTACTGCTCCGAGTCGTGTAGCGCCGAACCGTATAACTCCAAGTAATGTTCCCGCTAATAAAAACGCGACGCCGGATTCCAATTTCGGCGGTTTACCGATAAGATCAGGTGCGGCTGTGAATACTGGTGCCGTTGTAAAAACTGCCGCAACACAGGATACTCAAGGCAATGCGAGATTGGGCAACGCAGGAAATCAAGGCGGTTTAGGTTCTGTTAATACAGTAGCGAATAGAAATGCAGCTGCTGATCAAGCCGCTTCTCAGAACGTAAGAACCGCAATGAGTAACAATCCAGTTGCTGGCATTCTCGATGACGGAGCTCCGGCACCGAATAAAAGTAGAAACCAAGAGCCGGGAGAGTTCGACCAACTGGGGCGGCCGCAACAGGCGGAGTCGAATGATCCCAGAGTTGTCGCACTAAACAAGTTTCTGAATGATTGGGAAGCAAAAAACAGCGAAATAAAACAATTCGAAACGCAGTTTCGGCGCTTCGAATACGGGAACTCATTAGTTGAAGGCAATGCTGGTAAACCGGATGTGTGTACTAACGGTCAGATTTGTTACGCTGCACCGAACTTCGGCATGTACGAAGTATTCGGCGAAATTGGTGAACCAGGCAAAAACCGTGAAAAAATTCAATCTGTTGGAAAATCAATCTACCATTATGATTTTGAGAAAAAAGTGCTTACTGAATACAAAGTTCCGCCGGAACAGCAGGCGAGCATTGTCAAAGGTGGGCCGGTACCGTTTATCTTCGGAGCCAAAGCCTCGGACTTGAAAAAACGTTATGTAATGCAAATCGTGACTCCAAAAGAAAAAATTGGGAAAGAAGTCTGGCTGGAAGTTGTTCCCCGTTGGCAAGAAGATGCCAGCGAATATAAGTCGGTACAAATGATATTCGACGCAGCAAGACTTGTGCCCAAAGGAGCCGTTATTTACGGTGTCGGCGGACAAGGCAAAGTCAGCTACAACTTCGACATGAAGTCAATAAAAGTTAACGCTTATAAAGACGACAAATTCTTAAAACACTACTTCGACCCGAAACTGCCAGAACCGGATTGGAAATACGAAGTGGCAGATCTACCTGCACAAGAAAATCAACCGCCAGCAATTGCGCCGCCGGTTGAACCATTTGAACAGCCGCTTTACGTTCCTGAAAAAGCTCAGGAAAAAAAGAACCGACCTACATTTTAACGAGCATCAAGTTTCATTACGAACGTATTTAGGAAACAAGCTCGTGTTGCGTTTCGGTTTGGGGCCGAAACTTACAACTTCTACGACTTTGGGAAGCTGTACCTGAGTCGTATGACCAACAGGTTTGCTCGTATTATCTGTTTCAGGTTGCGCTTGGTTTTCGCTCTGAGAAGTGCTTCCACGTCGGTTATTCTTAGTCGGCTGAATTATCTGAATCGA
>JBOFQC010000190.1:0-2527 GCA_051660725.1 Thermoguttaceae bacterium | reverse complement strand
AATATGATGATTTATTAATCATTGAACAGCTGGACCAATACCAGCTTTTGCATACAATTAAAGAGCAAAACATTGACGAAATTGATTTCTTGAAACAGCTTAACGACTCGAAAATATTGGAATAACATATTTTACATGTTGCTGATACCAAAACCGGACACACGGCATTTGATATCTGAAGCCTGAAGTCTGACGCCAAGTACCTGAAGACTGATTTCTGCCCCTGACGCCTAACTAAACACTGATGTTTAACACCACAATTCATAAACTTTCAAACGGCCTCGTACTGATCGGGGAAGAAATGGACTGGTGTGAATCAGTTTCGTACACAATGCAGATTCCGTGCGGCTCGGTTTACGATCCGCCGGGTCTTGCAGGTTTGGCAAACTTGACTTGCGAAATGTTGTTGCGTGGTGCCGGTGAACGTGACAGCCGTTCTTTTACGCAGGCAATTGAAAACCTCGGCTCCGAATGGTCGGAGTCCGTTTCGCACGCTGACACCACTTTCGAATCGCAGTCGTTGCCGGGGAATCTTTTTTCGTCGCTTGAACTGTTAGTTGACCTCATCCGCAGCCCACATCTGCCGGAAAAAGAACTTGGTGCTGCCAAACAGGTTGTGATTCAGGAAATAATCGCAACGGAAGACGACCCGGTTGAAAAACTCATGATACAGCAGGCGTTGAATTTTTTTCCTGATCCTTGGGGAAGACCGAACAGCGGCGAAATTCAAAGCGTAAAACGAATCACAATTGATGATATCAAGCAGTTTCACAAGCGGTATTACCAGCCGGACGGTGCCGTTTTGTGCGTTGTCGGAAAATTCAATTTTGACGCTCTCGTGCAAAAAATCGAAACGCTGCTCGGCGATTGGGAGCCGAATCCTTGTCCGCCGGTGATTGAAAAACAGCGTGGCAAACAATTCGTGCATATTCCGTTCGACTCGAATCAGACGCATATTGGTATCACGTACCCCGCGGTGCCGTACAGGCACAAAGATTACTTTCTTGCCTGGAGTGGTGTCGAAGTGTTAAGCGGCGGTTTAAGTGGTCGGCTCTTCACCGAACTACGTGATAAACGTGGGTTGTGCTATTCCGTTTCGGCGTCATATTTGTCGCTTAAGGATTACGGCTGCGTGTTCTGCTACTGCGGCACAATTGCGGCGAAGGCGAAAAATTCTTATGAGCTATTATTGGAGGAACTCCGCAAACTTCAGGATGGTGTCACGGATGATGAACTGCGACGCCTTAAATTCAGCTCGAAATGCGCGTTGGTGATGCAACGTGAATCAACGGCATCACGGTGCGGTAACTTTGCCGCCGACTGGTATCATCTCGGCAGAGTCCGACCCGAAGAAGAAATTGACCGCACCATTTCGGAGCTGACAACGGAGCGGATAAACACATACCTACAAAAACACCCCGCCGGCCCTTTTCACGTCGTGGTTCTTGGCCCGGAAGATTTTTCAACGTCTGCCGGTTCGGCGGGTTAGGTATTCGATTAGTGCCCGGTCAAATTGCATACTGGTGTCAAGCGGGACGAAATCAATCTGCGAATGGGCGCATTCACGGCGAAGTTTTTCCCTGAACGCATTGAGTTCGAGCAGGTAATCTTTTTTCATGGCGTCAGCGTTGCCGCGAACAATTTCGCCTGACTCCGGGTCTTCGAGTTCCACCCGCCCGTCAAACGGGAAGTTCACCTCCGCTTCGTCAAGAATGTGGAAAAGAATCACGTCGTGCCCGCCGTGTCGGATTCGGTGCAGTGAACGGAGTATTTCATCCGTGTCACCGAGCAGATCGGAAAACACCATTACGAGACTCTGGTGTTTCAACATTGACGCCAATTGGATAAGTGACGCCGCGACGTCGGTTTCCCCTTCCGGCTTGAGTTGCGAAAGAAGTGAAATTACCGTTGCAAGCTGAGAACGCCTTGATTTCGGTGCGAGAGAACGCCGGATTTTTTCGTCAAAAGTGATAAGACCAACCGGGTCCTGCTGGTGGATCATCAAGTAAGCAAGAGCTGCCGCGATGCAGATTGCGTAATCGAATTTCGTCATCTCCTGCCGGAATGTATACCCCATTGAGCGGCTCGAATCGACAACAAGGTAACCGACCATGTTGGTTTCCGCTTCGAATTTTTTAATATAATATTTGTCGGTCTTGGCAAAGATCAGCCAATCAATATCATTCGGGTCGTCGCCGGGCGTGTACTTCCGGTGTTCGCTGAACTCAACGGAAAAACCATGCAGCGGACTTTTGTGCAGACCGTGCATGAAACCGCGAAAAATAAACTGTGCGCGCAAATCAAGCCGTTTTATTGACTGAATTACGTCTGGTCTCAGATATTTTTCTGCAGTCATGTTTTTGTAACTCCCCGGAGCAGGGCTCCGGGGCTAACAGTTTTACCCGATTTCGCTGATAAGTCGGGCACTTGCAATTGTTCCGCGTTTGAAGTTCTTGAGCGAAAACTTTTCATTCGGTGCGTGCAGGTTGTCGTCGTCCTGCCCCCAGCCGATAAGAAGTGCCTCGGC
>JBOFQC010000189.1:0-4179 GCA_051660725.1 Thermoguttaceae bacterium | reverse complement strand
GATCTTCTTCGGGTTCATCTTGGAATGTATCTGGTAGTTTCAGATTAAAAGCATCGTTGCTGCCGCTTTGTTCGTCGTCTTCTTTGCTGTTATCCTGTTCGAGATTACGCTCCGGTGCAAGTGGACGTCCAGTTTGAATATCTAACTCTTCTTGACCAGCAAGGTCGTTGTCATTCTCGGAATCTGACACAGCGGCACTAACGATACTGCTTGCATTCTCGCTTGTTTCGTTACTTGCGTTATTGTTTGGATTATTGGTTTCTCTGTTTAATTCGGCATGATTTTCTTCTTTTTCACCCTCTTTGTGATTTGAGTATTCTTCGTGGAAAGTCAAGCCTTCAAAAATATTCGGCGAAACAGAATGTTCTGAATTACCCGTTTGTGTTTCAGATTCAGGGTTTTGCTGCTGCGTTTCGTTATCTGAAGATTTCGCAAACATAATGTCCTGCGCGACACTTGATGATTTGACAATGTCAAGTATTGTCGCTCCACGACTATCTTGCGGCTGATCATTTTGATGCGCTAATTGTTTTTCATATTCCTTTTTCAGGAAAATGGCCAGCGCGACCCCGCCCGCTACTGGAAGCAGCGTAAAAAAGAGTATCACTGTGTAATAAAACAAAAAGTAAAACATTTTTCGTCAAGCGAGGCATCTGGTGTCAGGTATCAGCCCCGGAGCCCTGCTCCGGGGAGCTACGCCGAGCAGGGCTCGGCGGCTAACAACATAACGGTATATCTACGAAAATATACTACGCAAAAGCGCACAAACAGGCAGAATTACAAAGATTACCACTTTTTTTAATGCGCCGGATCAAGATTTGGTTGGTCGCTTAACAATTCGCTTCCGAACAGGTCGATTTTCATCCAATTCGCTCAGTTTTCGCCCTTTTTCGGTTGTTTTTACACTTGTAAGCGGGTTTTCAGTGCCAATTAACGGGTCGCCGACATTGATTTGGCCAAGCCGTTCTTTTACGGCGGCGTAATAATCGTCAGAAATCTCGTAACCCATATAATCGCGGCCCAATTTCTTCGCTACGCAAACAGTCGAACCGCTTCCTAAAAAAGGATCAAGAACGGTTTCGCCCGGATTGCTCGAAACACGAATAATTCTGCCCAAAAGCTGTTCCGGCATCTGACACGAATGCCAGCCGGTCCGTTCTTTGAATGTGCCGCATACTCGCGGAAAAAAACAAACGTCTTCTGCCGGCGTAAACGCATCAGGTAAATCGTGCGGACGAAGCGTCCACTTCACCGATTCCGGGGGAATAATCCACGTGTCGTCCGGCAACCGCCCTTTCGAATTCGCTCTTTTGTCAGCGTAAACCAACTGCCTTGCGCTTGGGACTCGAATTTCCATGTCGTTAAACGTGAACTGCTTGGGATTCTTCACGAAGTGGAACAAATGGGTATGCGACCTTGTAAATTTTTTAGAACAGTTCACGCCGAAAGTGTAGTACCAGATCACCCAACTTCGGCAAGTAAAACCGATATTTCGTTTGGCGCACACTTTCAATTCCGCAGCAAAGTCGTCACCAATTGCGAGCCAAAATGTTCCGTCATCTTTAAGAAGACGGTAAACTTCCCGCATCCATTTCTCGGACCAATCCAGGTAGTCTTCTTCCGACCGGTTATCTTTATATTTGTCGTATTCGTACCCAATGTTAAACGGCGGGTCAGCAAAAACAAGATCAACACAGCCGGTATGTAACTTTTGCATACCCGAAATACAATCACAATTGTAAATTTTCATAAAATCATTCAGTGTCTTTCATCATTTCCGAATCTTCAATGACCCAGGCAAGCCGGCCAATCAGGCGGAAAAAAATAATCGAAAACATAGTGCCAAGCAAAAGTAACGAAACGTACTGCACGCTGTTTTTAAACGGTGTTTCGTGTACGACACCCAAAATATAATATGAGTATACGAAACAAGCCAACACAACTGCTATTGGGAACGAAAAGAAGTAAAATTTAAACCATAAGCTGGTCATGAGGAAAATACTTCTTATCGTGTTCGACGAAAATGGCACGAACCCCTCCTCTGATTCGCAGCTGGAAAGAAACACAATTGGATAAAAAAGCCAATGTGACACCAAGCAAATCGTAATGAAAAGCATTGACATTTCGCCTTGCGTTATTTCTCCCGCTTCGTTTACTATTGGATCAGATACAGGGTTGAACACGGTCCGAACTGTAAGTTCGGCTCCCTGCAAATCGAGGATAATCAAGTGCGTGAAGAACCAAATAATATATCCGGGCAAAATTGCGCTAACACTAACCAATAATAATCTGCCTGCGAGCAGAAGCCCTCCGGGATAAGAGTAGTCCGGGAAAAAATCCAACTGGTCGTCACCATTACTGGTAGCGGAAAAAAACGTAAACAGGTCGTTTGCGAGCCGTGAAATCCAAAAAGTCGCGGTTACAATTGCAAAAACCATACAAATAAGGAAAAAGAACGCGGCCCCGGCACTCTCACGGGTTTCTATTCCTGAAGCGAGTAGTTTGTACCCTTCCGGTCCTGCATAAATCATTGCCGCCGTTGGTATCGTGCCAATTGCAAGTGTTGTCATACACGTCTGCCGAAAATCCGGGCTCAATATCGGACGAAAAAAACGTGATACAAACGGATTCTTATGCGGTGAAGGACGTCTGTAAATAACCTTTGCGGTATCTTTTTCAGCACGCTTTATACGTCGATTATGTAACATACGCACATCGGAAGCGACTTCTTTTGGCGGTTCGTTACTTTTATCGCGTCCTTTTACCAGCTCGGGTTTCGGGCCCAACTTCAGTTCAAGCGGTTCGTCTTTTTCGAAAATTTGCGGGGCTGGCGGCGGCTTTGGAATAAGGCGTGGAGCCACCCGTTCAAGATCATACGAATCCGGCTTGGCACCTTTTACCGAATGCGGCTGAAAAGGTTCCTGCTCTACAAAAATTGCCGAATGAACTGCATGCGACGATTTAGAATTTTTATGATCCTTATGTTCGTCGTGGTGTTTGTGTTCGTTGTGTTCCTTATGCTCGTCGTGGTGTTTATGTTCGTTGTGTTCCTTATGTTCGTCGTGGTGCTTGTGTTCGTTGTGTTCCTTATGCTCGTCGTGGTGCTTGTGTTCGTTGTGTTCGTCGTGGTGCTTGTTATTATGCTTTTTGCTTTTCGTATCTTTTGAGTTTTCTCGTCGGTGTATCAAATCGAGTGATCCTTCTACATTTCGGTAATCGGCACCGTAACGAATCGTTGGTTTTGCGGTGACTTCCGGTTGTTTTACATCATAATCGCTTCCAGAAGTGTCCGGTAATATACGTTCTTCTTCCGGCACAAATGTGATTTCCGTCTGTGTTCCGCAGTCCGGGCAGGTTTTGAATTGTCCGATTTGTGACTCGGGAGCGTACATACGGGTTTCGCACAGAACGCATACAACTGGCACCAATTTTTCATTGGAGGAGTAAGGTTGTGCCTGCGTACCGTAATGTGTGCTTCCTTCAAAGTTAATGGCTTGAAATTTTTCAGCGTTTTTTTTCTCCGGTTCGCGAACAACCGTTTCTGTTTCGCAGTCCGGACAAGTTATTTTACTGCCGATCATCTCTTTTGTTGCGTACATCAATGTGTGACACAGATCACAGTAAACGGAAAAAGAACCGTCTTCTTCAATTTCCAAACCTTCCGAAGTGTATTCTTGCGCAATGATTTTTCTGTCTGAGCCGGAGAGTTCGTAAGTGCCGCCGCCAACTGTTCCCGTTGACACCGAACTTGAAGGCAAGAGGACGTTATCAGAGGGTTTCGATGCGGATTCGTAGGTTGCTGCCGTACCGGTTTGTTTCGATTTGTCAAATAAAGCGGCAACGGTTGCCGGAACGGTTACGACTGAATCGCAGTCGGGGCACACGATATCAGTTCCGACCAACTTCGGCGAATCAACGGCAAGAATAGCTCGACACACCGGGCAAGAAAACGATACGCTGACCCGATGTTGTAGTTCGCGCATATCAATCGGCTGCTCATCGATTTTATACAGGTCGGCGTCAGAAATATCTTTACGTGTGCTTTCAAGAGGTATGTTAAAGTCGAAAAAACAAGCAGGGCAACGCGTTTTCGTTCCAGCCTTTTCCTGCGTTGCTTTTAGGTCACGCATACAACGTGGACAACGAAAACGGATTGAAGTTGTTTTTTCGTGTGGCATT
>JBOFQC010000188.1:0-3499 GCA_051660725.1 Thermoguttaceae bacterium | reverse complement strand
GACGACAGTGGTGCCGAAAATGCGAAAGCAACGAGTGCCATAATGGATATCGCGATACATGGTATTCAGGCGGCTCAAACGGAATTGGTCGGAAGCATCAAGGACCCGGCTGCAACGCCGAACTTGAACCTCAACGATTTCTTCCCGAACTATACTTCGGCGACTCTGAAGAAAGTTGAAACAGGTTCAGGACATGACTCGGATATTCTGACCAACTTCGCGCAAATCAAAGGAATGATCGGCAATAAATTTAATGCCGGTTCGACGATTCTGACGAATTTCGTTTCTGTTGACCAGTACAGCAAAGATTTGGATTTCTCGCCGATATACCTAACCTTTACTGTTGAAACTGAAAGTGGAACCGAAGATAGAACGATCACTATCAGACTCGAAGAACAGTATACAACGAATGTTTACATATTCCCGACGAATACTCCTACCAAACGGAGTGAATTTTTCTCTGATAAGTATCCAGGGGGAATAATTTATGATGCCAATAACCCGTTTGTTCCGACTGGTGACACATATTATCTCGAAATTTGGATGCAAGACCTTGTAAATAAGGAAGTCGGTCCTGGGATTAGTGATGGCCTTGCAGCTATAAATTTCGAATTGTTATTTAACGGAAAATTCGTCACAATTGATACAAGTGAAATCAATTACGCCAACGGTTCACTTCCGTTTGGAACTCCGACAGTTATTAACGCTGACGGTTCAGAGGCTATACTCACCGGTTACGCGAACGGTACTAGGTCAGGTATTGTTGTGGGGCTTGGTGAAAGAGGCTTAGGAGTTTACCAAAATGGTTGGATCAGTATTCAAATTCCAGTTACTGTTACAGGAGGCGGCGACCCGAATTTCAGATTTGAAGATATTGGTTTTACATGGAAAGTTCAACGTTTTGACGGCCCAAATACAGAACCAATCGAATACCCAATCAGCCAGACGCAAGTAAAAGTTATTACGCCTGTTATTCAGCAAACAAAAGCTGGCAGTGAACTGAACGCACTTATTACGCCGGAAAAAGAAGTCGATGGCGGAGTTTACATGCGAACGGTTACGACACCAACTGACACAAGAGCTGACGGAACAGTTGGATCACTTCCGAAAGACGCGAACATGCTCACGGAATGGGATACACACTACGTCGAATTGTGGGTCAAAGCGTCCGAAGCAGAGAAATTCACATCGGCGTCAACTGATTTGCGTTATAATACGAGTTACTTTACCGCAACTTCGGTTGAACTTGGAAATTACTTCAACCTCGGTGGCAACTGGAAGATTGACGACGCATCCGGCCTCGTTTCCGGTATCGGAGGCGGTGTCAAAACGATTGTCGAAAAAGACGGTTATATTCTGCTTGGGCGTGTGAAGTTCGAGTCGATTGGAACAGACAACGTCAAGTGGTCAGAATCATTGACACCTCATTCACTCGGTTTGAAGTTGGAAAATGCCGGTGTCAGAGCGATGAGTGGCGAACTGATCTCCGTTGTTGGAAAAGGTTCGAGCACGGAACTTTGGGCTAATCCTTATGACAGCATGGATTCGGGAAATGTTACTTTCTCTGATTTCACACGTTTCGTTTCGGTTTATGGTTCAACCGGCACAAGCGACACACCACTTTTAAGTGGTTTCGACTTTACGAAAAGCGGTTCAGTCGGATTCTCTGACTTCACGTTGTTCGTAAGTAATTACGGACTCACACGAGATGCGGTCCGTACAGGTGCCGCTTCGCTGAAATTGCCGAGTAACTTCACGCAAAGGTATGTCGGTCAGACACTACAAGCGGATGACATGGCAAGCGTAGGAAAACTACTTGACGCCGCGAACAAGGCTTGGGCGGACGCTCTCGGACTTGATAAGCCGCTTGATATCAAACTGGCCGTCAAAGATTTTGGCGATTCGACAACGCTCGGTGAAGCCTTGATCACGGCGGTTGACGAACACGGTGTACCAACACAAGGTATCATCACGTTGGACAACGACGCTGCAGGGCTCGGCTGGTATTCGCAAATAACCGATCCGGTCAACGCTTCGAAGTACGACCTTTACACCACATTGCTGCACGAGCTTGGTCACATTTACGGTATCAACTCAGCGTATAATGCCTACAATGCAGTTAAAGGCCAGTACGGCAACCTGCTTGATACGACGGGACACGTTAAAACCGAAAGCGACGTCATGTTTGCCGGACTTAACACCGGTGAAAGAAAATATCTTTCCGAACTCGACGTAAACATTATAACAACGGCTTACGGAGCGGCGTTTGGCAACAACGCACTCAAAGGTTTCGTTAAGGAAGCGGCCAAAATGGAGGCTTACGGTGACAAAGTAGCCGATTCAGTTAGCGATGCTGTACAAGCTACACAGTTTGCCGTGCCGACTGCGGTTATTGCTCAAAACACAGGTTCTGTTGACGTAATGTTGAATGCTTCAGTTCCGGCAGAAAGAGTGCCGAGCATACTCGACACCGAGAGCAACGCGAAAACGCTTGCTGAGCTGAACAAAATGGGCTTGGCGGTGTCATTGCCGAACGTTACTCCGACTGGCAGTATTTTAGCAAGCACTGATGCCGTTTTGAACGATTTGTTTGGCGACTCGGATTCTGAAGACGAAAATGAGTTCGATTATCTTGTTGAGCAATCAACCGAGGATAACGCAACACTTCTCGATCAGGTTTTGGCCGAGTTGATTTAAGACCTTGCCGAAATATAGTGCTGTAAAGCTCAAAAATAAAATAACCTCCAGCTTAAAACTGGAGGTTATTTTTTTATATGTGAAACTCATATTTAAGTTAGCAACAAAACGAAATCATACTATACCGGAGCCCGGCATGGGCGGGAACCGTCCAGGCGTGAATAGGTCAGCTCTGTTTCCGAGTTTTTCAATGTTTGGAGCTGATTTCCTCAGTTTTCCCAACATTTGAAAACATGCAATTTATTCCAGATGACAGTATACTTCTTTTTTACTTTATCTCCAACCTGAATACACAGCTTCTTGGTGATATGTAATGCTTATGCAACTTTCTTGATACTAAAAAATATTTTGTGTATTGATTCTTAGATTTAATTCTGTTATGAATGCTTAATGAGGTTTTATTTACCTCGCAAAAAATTTGTGCGGACATTAAACTCTATCAAGTTCGAATCCTCGACTTTTGCGAGTTTTTGTGTGACAAATCACCTCAAAATTTTCTCGTTGATTAATTGTGTCCTGATAAACACATTTTGTTGTGTTTATAAACAACATATATAATCGTATATTGCTTTTCCTTTTATTGTCAATTTATTTTGGAGAAAATTATGAAAAGAGAAAATTCAATTAAAATCAAGTGCGGTAATTCAAAAGGTTTTACTCTCGTAGAACTTTTGGTTGTGATTGCAATTATTGGCATTCTTATCGCACTTCTGCTTCCGGCTGTTCAAGCGGCACGAGAAGCGGCACGTCGGCTTCAGTGTACGAACCATTTGAAACAAATTGGTCTTGCGGTTCACAATTT
>JBOFQC010000187.1:0-5043 GCA_051660725.1 Thermoguttaceae bacterium | reverse complement strand
AGTATGACCCTACGGGTCGAATAACATAAAAAAACCGTGAACGGTTACAAAAATTACTTACTTCCACTTGTATAAAAATGAAATTACGAGTATTCGCAAAATCATCTCTCAAAATAATCGGCATTCTGTGTTTTGCGTTTATTTTCCCAAGCGTAGCATATTCGGCAACGAATTTTTTCGACGATTTTGAGAATATTGGCTCTTCCACGCAGCAGCAAGTAAATGGACTCGGCGACTTGTACGGAGATATCGGCGGTCAAGCGGACACTTTTTCGCCGTTTGGACCGAGCAGAAACCAAGTTGCTTTTGACGCTTTTTGGTGCCGAATTTCGGAAGTGCCCAAAAATTTACAAAATGAAATCCCGGCAGAAACCAACGCGATTCTGGTCGTAAACGCAACCATTGCGCCGGATTGGCACCTTTATTCGATAACGCAGCCGCTTGGCGGACCGATTCGTGGCGAATTTACCGTTGACGCGTCCCGTGAATGTAAGCTGCTCGGTTCGTTTTATACTGCAAGCGATTTACACGTGGAGTATTCGGAACTTTACGACGGACTGCGAATCGAGTCGCACACAAATACCGCAATCTGGATTGCACCGCTTAAAATTGAATCCGCAAGCGACGCAATTACCGTAAGCGGCAAACTAAACGGGCAAATTTGTGAAGGGGAAGGCGGCGTCTGCATTCAGATACGTGACTTACCATTTACGGCTAAATTCAAAGGGGATTTTGACGTTTTATCGCTTATGCAAAAAGCGGAACAGATGCGTGATTATCTTGTTTCCCTGAACTCTGATTCGCAAAAAACGCCTGCTGCCGAAGATAATTCTGGTGTAAATGGTGCCAAAAACGGCAACTCAAACGACGAAATTGAGTACCGCCCGCAGGAAACAGTTAAGGTAACAAGTTTCGCAATGGCGCTCCTTTACGCATTTTTGGGAGGACTGATTTTAAACGTAATGCCGTGCGTTTTGCCGGTGATCGGACTAAAAATTCTCTCGTTTTTCGAACAGGCTGGTAAAAGTCGTGTCCGCGCTTTTGTGCTGAATATCTGGTACACGCTCGGAATCGTGTCGGTTTTTGTCGTACTCGCACTTTTAAGTGCCGGGCTGAGCTTAATGTTCACTTACGACCTGTTCAATATTATCATGGTTTTCATTGTGTTCGCAATGTCGCTTAGCTTAATGGACGTGTGGGAACTTCACGTCCCGACTTTTCTCGGAAGCGGCAAATCAGTTGAACTAATGGAAAAAGAAGGGGGAGTCGGTGCATTTTTCAAAGGAATAATCACAACCCTGCTTGCGATTCCGTGTGGAGCTCCGTTACTTGCACCCGCTCTTCTTTGGGCAGATGAGCAGATACGAATCGGCGCAAGTATTAATGTTCTGATAGCTTACGTATTTATCGGACTCGGGTTGGCTTCGCCGTTTTTGGTTATTGGAGCTTTTCCGGAGCTACTTCGGTTCATGCCGAAACCGGGTATGTGGATGGTTACGTTTAAGAAAACAATGGGATTCTTTCTTCTCGTTGCGGTTGTTTGGATTCTGTATTACATTTCGCTTGATTGCATAGTTCCGACTGTTGCCGTGATGTTTGCGCTTTGGTTCGCCTGCTGGATTATTGGTCGGCACGAATTAACCGCAACGGCAAAGCAGCGAACGGTTTCATGGATTGCGGCACTGGTTGTGCTTTTGGGAACGACTTTTATTTCGTTCGACTTGCCGTACGTATCTAATAAGTATACATTGCAAAACGCAATGAAAACGCGGCTGGAAGGTTACGTTTTCAATTCCGTGCAAACAATGATTCAGGAAACCGGAAACGGTGCGTTTGAACTTGTGAATGCAAACGATAACCAATCGGAAAACAAAGAATTTTGGCAGCCGTTTACTGTTTCGAAACTAAACGGAGCGTTGAAAGAAGGCAGACCAGTGATAATTGATTTTACTGCCGACTGGTGTATGTCGTGTAAATGGTTTGAAGCAAGCGTTCTGACCAGACCGGATGTCGAAGATGTGATCGCTTCAAAAAATGTACTTTCGTTGAAAGCCGACTGTACGAAAAACGAAATGGAAGGAGCCGTATTTCTTCAAAAACTGGTAGGCGGGCCGCCCCAGCAAAACTCCGGTAGTGGAATATCAAGTGCGCCGGTTCCGGTTTTGGCTTTTTTCACGCCGGAAAAGCCTACTGAGCCAATTTTGATTCGCGGCGGTTTCTCGAAAAAAACCGTTCTCGACTTGCTTAATTCTGTTTCTGACAAATAAATTCAGAGTTAGCCCCGGAGCCCTGCTCCAGGAAGTTTTACAAAGGTACAACGCCGAACAGGGTTCGGCGGCTAACAATTATTACGCTTACATTAAATTTCTTCCAGTCGGTACTGCCAGTTGCGCCGGTTTTTCCGGTTGCAGCTGCAAACTTACCCAAAAAAGTTTAAAAATCTTTAAAAAAACATTTCAGTTCCGCTGAAATTCGAACACAACAGGATAAACTTAACGTATACAGTTTATGCTGTTATAAGAGCGATCATTTGCTCGCCATTTACCATTTAGACGACCAACGGGAGGCGGAACACTTCACGCGAAGCGTATCCCCTGCTCACCTATTACCCTATATTACGTACAATGAGAAGTTCAAGAATCATTTTAGTCACGTTGCTGACTTTTGTCGCTTTGGGTTGTTCGCATCTTTACGCACAATGTTGCGGTGGGGTGATAAATTCGTCCCAAGCGTATAAGGTTCAGTATAATACGGTTTACAAACCGCAGACGGTCCAAACATTCAAAAAGGTTTTCGAACAAGAGTACATAACGGAAACCGTAACGAGCTACGAAACCGAATGGATTTCGCAGCCGGTGAAAACAACCATTACCCGCCAAGTTCCGGAAACAAGTATTGAAAAGAGAACTTATAAAGTTCTAAAACCTGAATGGGTGACCGAGTACCGCGACAACAGCTACACCGTCACGAAGCAAGTGCCGGAAACTTCGGAGCGAATCGAAAAGACAACCGTGATGAAACCGGTAATCGAATACGAAAACAGGGAAATTGTCGAAACTGTTCGTAAACCGGTGCAGCAAACGGTTATTCAGGAAAAACAATACGTTGTGCAAAAGCCGGTCACAACTTATGAGACTCCAACCGTTGACAAAGGCGAATTTGTGGATACACTCGAAGAAAAGCCGTCAAAAACTTACAACCGCCTTGCCTGGCAATCTGGCGGAACGTACTACGACCAAGCTTCCGGCAAGTCGAGGTGGATGTTGCCCGGCCTTTACTGGACGCCAATGACCAGCGAACCGAAATTCGAGGTAAAGAAAACTTACAAGCCAAATCTCGTGAACGAAACCATACCGGTAACAACTTATAAACCGGAAACGGTCATTGAACAGGTTCCGGTCAATGTAACGACTTACGAAGAAGAAATCGTCAAGCGAATCGAACCGGTCCAAGTCAAGAAAATGGTGCCGGAAGAGGTCGAAACACGTACTCCACAAGTTACTTACAAGACGCAAGTTACGAAAGTCGAGAACATTGTGCCGGTTCAGGTATGCAAAATGGTGGAAGTCGAAGAAGTACGTGAAGTGCCTGTGACGACTTATAAAACCGTACTCGAAGAATCGGTGAAAGAGATAAAAGTACCGGTAAAAGTTGAGAAGAAACAGACCGTTCAAAAACCGATAATGGTCGAGAAATGGGTCCCTGTTACAACTACGTTCCAGACGGCCCAGCCTGTTTCAAAGCGACTTCCTACAGAAACGGTTTTTGACACAAACGGAAAGCCGGTGCCGCACGAAGATTCGCAATTTGCCACGGGTGCCAGCCAATCCGCAAGCAAGAAAATTGACAATTCTGTCGGAACCGTTGACACCACAAAGGTTGCCAAACCAAACGCAATTGAAACCGAAGACGATTTCTCGTTGCCGAGTATTCCTAAAGACAAAAAAACTGATTACAAATTGTAAACGTTCACGTTTTTTAAGGAGTTAGAATTCAGGAGGCAGAATTCAGTTAATTTCGAATCACCTGCTCACCTGCTCACCTGCTCACCTGCTCACCTGCTCACCTGCTCACCTGCTCACCTGCTCACCTGCTCACCTGCTCACCATTTTTAACAAGCAGCCGACCAACGGAAGGCGATTTACTTCACGCGAAGCGGTATGCCTGGACGGCAGGTCCCCTGCTCACCTAACTCCTAAATGCTGCCGTGAACGGCTACTACAAATTTAACCTGACATAATGCCTGATATTCAACCACTCACAGCGTACAGATACAATTTAGTAAAAGTTGGTGCAATTTCCGAAGTGGTCGCCCCGCCTTACGATGTTATTGACGAAAAACTAAACGACGAACTTCTCGCCAAACATCCGAACAACGTCGTAAGGTTGATTCTTGACAAAATGTCACCAAACGACTGTGCGGAAAATAATCGGTACACACGTACAGCCAAAACGCTGAAAGAGTGGAAAGAAGATAATGTTCTTGTAAAAGATAAAGACGCTGCCATTTACGTTTATCACCAGATTTACACAGTTGGTGGAAAAGAGTATACACGTAAAGGTTTCATGTGTCGCTGTAAAGCGGTACCATTCGGCGAAGGTATGGTTTTTCCGCACGAAATCACAATGTCCGGTCCGAAATTGGATCGGTTAATGTTGACAACGGCGTGCAAAATGAATTTCAGCCAGATTTTCGGCCTATACCCGGATGAGGAAAACACAACGCAAAACATCCTCGAAGAAGCTGTTAGAAAATCAGGTGCGCCTCCGATTGAAGCAACCGATCACCTCGGTGTCGTGAACCGGATGTGGACGATTACCGACCCGGTTGTAATTGCTGATGTCGTGAAGGAAATGGGACAAAAACCGATTTTCGTCGCTGACGGTCATCACCGTTACGAAACGGCATGCAATTATCGGAAGCAAGTTGCAGAGCAAGGCAATTTGACACCAGATCATCCGGCAAACTACGTGTTAATGGTTTGCGTTGCAATGGAAGACCCCGGACTTATCGTGTTGCCAACACACAGACTTTTCACTGGA
>JBOFQC010000186.1:0-5907 GCA_051660725.1 Thermoguttaceae bacterium | reverse complement strand
TTCACCTTATAACCTGTTCACCTTCCCTTTTTTTATCCGTATTTTTTGGTGAATTTCACATTTTCGGCGATTTCGTCGCGGAATTTGGGGTACATGCCGACAACAACGGCGTCGGTTGGTTTTATGTTTTCAAAAGCGTACTTAAAAGCGTTTTCTGTTGAAAGCGGACTGTCGCATTTTCTTCCGGCACCGAGAATTTTAAAAGCAAGACACGGTCTTTCAACCTTTTGTATTACTTTAACCATTTCTTCGGGGTCTGATACGAAAAACGGTTCGCCAAGCACAACTTTTCCGAGATTTTTTTGCTGCTCAGCCTCCGGTCTGGTAATGTAATAAAAACATGTCATGAAAAAGTCGTTTTCCCAATCCTGGTCTGCAACGAGCTTAATATTGTCGGGGCAGTGAGAAGAAAGTCCGACCATTATACCTTTGTCGTGAACTTTTTTCAGGTAATCTTTTACCTGCTGGTGTTTTCCGGCCCGAAAAAGTGAGTCGGTTACGTTTCCGTGATGCACCAATGCGAAACAGTTCGTGTCTTTTATCACCGTGTCAATTGGCGAATCCTGACGCCTTTCAGCATGAAGTACAAGAATATTAAGTTTTGAACCGCGTCTTCTTAGATAATCGCAAGCGACTTTCGCCCGTTCACCGTGACTGCACTGCCAGGCGTTAATGCCGGCAATTTCGCAGTCCGCAAGAAAATCGTTTACTCGTTCTTCCGTGAAGTATTCGAGCATGTGTTTAGACAGGTTCGGTACGGCATGGGCGTTTCCGCCAATTGGATTCCAGCCGGCAATGAACCGCGTAATCTGCCTGTTTCCGAGCTTAATTTTCGGCAATCTTGACGTTTCGGTTGTTTCTGCGTCTTCTGTTTGCTGCGGCGTTGTTTGCCCTGCCGCTTGCCTGGCACTTACACCGACACCAGCCGAAAGCGTCGCAAAAGTTACCGTTTCAAGCGTTGATTTCAAAAAATTACGGCGTTGCATTTGCTTTTTCTCCTGTTATAACAATGACATTCCAACTCAAATTGTATTCAATTTTCAACGCGATTTCAACAGTGCCGCGGTAAAAATCCGTTCGTAAAGGGTAAATATCAGGTATCTTGACTTTCAAAACCGAATTGAGGAAAATGCCTCTGTGACGTAAACACGGCTTCCGGCATTTACGGTTCCGGGTATGGCTTCAGTAAATTTTTTGTTTGTCCCTGAGCTAAAAACTTGAGGAGAAACGCTCGTGTAAAGTTTTCCACGCAAAATAATTATGGATTTATTCATTGGAATTGACCTCGGTTCTACAACTCTAAAATCAATCGCTTACGATATTTCCGGAAACCTGATAGCTCAAGGTTCCCGTCCGACGTTGCGGTTTCACCCCGATAACGACCACCCCGACTGGACGGTTTGGGACCCCAACCAAATCTGGAACGATACAGCGGAAGCGTGCAAAGAAATGGTTGCCAAGCTCGCCGAATCCAAACTCGATTCACCGCAAATCCGAGGCGTCGCTGTCACCGGAATGGGAATGGACGGCCTGCCAATGGACGAAAAAGGGGATTGGCTCTACCCGTTCATTAGCTGGCATGATCCGAGAACCAAGCCGCAATTCGATTGGTGGATGAAGAATATCACAGCTGAAAAAACCTTTTCAATCGGCGGAAATCCGGTCTGGCCGATTAACTCCGCGCTCCGTATTTTGTGGGTGAAAGAAAACGAGCCGGAAATTTATAAGAAAACATATAAATGGTTATTAATTGAGGATTTCGTTAACTTCAAATTGACCGGTAAATACGTCACCGACTTCAGTATGGCTTCGTGTACAATGCTTTTCGACCAGAAAACGCAAACGTGGTCCGACGAAATGTGTCAACTTGCGGGCATACCGAAATCACTTTTACCGGACGCGTTTCAGAGCGCAACGCTGCTCGGCGAAATAACCGAATCGGCCGCAAACCAGACCGGTCTGCCAGCAGGTACGCCGATTTATCTCGGCGGGCACGACCACATTTGCAGCGGTATTCCAGTCGGTGCTTTTCGTGCCGGTGCGGTAATGGACATAACCGGAACGTGGGAAACCGTGCACATTATCTCGGAAAAGCCGCCGCTTGATCCGGCGCTTAGCAAAGCGGGCGTAACGATTCAATCTCACGTTATCCCTAACCGCTACTCAATGTGGGGCGGAAACCCTGCCGGTGAAATGGTCGAATGGTACAGACGTGAAGTCGCCTCGTCGATTCAAGAAGACGGAAAACTCGAAAGTTGGGATTGGAAAACGTTGGTGAATCTTGCCGAATCGAGTCGGCCCGGAGCTGGTGGTGTGATGTTTTTACCACATCTGGATTCGTCTTCGTGTCCAATTGTTGATCCACGCTCTCTAGGCGTTTTCGTCGGAATGAGCAGCCGTACCAAGCAAGGGGATTTGATCCGTGCCGTAATTGAAGGGCTTGATTTCCAGTTCCTTGACACTGTTCGAGCAATGGAAAAAGCAACCGCTACCGAAGCGAAAGAATTCATTGCTGTTGGCGGCGCGATTAGAAACGCTTTCTGGATGCAAAACAAAGCCGACATGGTTGGTCGACCTGTCCGAATCCCGGAAGTCGAAGAAGCAACTGTTCTCGGTGCCGCGATTCTGGCAGGTATCGGCTGCGGCGTTTTCAAAGACGCCGAAGACGCTTTTGCTCAAACGGCAAAGCAAAGCACCGTGTACGAACCGAACACGGAACTTACGAAACTGTATTCGGAGATGTACCCGATTTACCAGGAACTTTACCGTTCAGTAGCACCGGTCAATCACAAACTTTACGACATGTTTATTGGGTAAAAAATTGGTAACCGTTCACGGGTTTTTAAGGAGTTAGGAGATAGAAGTTAGGAGATAGAAGTTAGACTTCAAGTAATTTCGAATCACCTGCTCACCTGCTCACCTGCTCACCTATCACCTATCACCTATAACTATTCTCCGAAGCCGGGATTGAAATTACGTATGATTTCCATTCCGACTTCCGGGTTTTCGTAATCTTTTAGGTTCATTTCCCAAGCACAGTGAATGGCGTAGATTTCTTCTGGTTTCCGCTCGTTTAATCCCTCAAGTCCAAACAGGCAGAAAGTCACAGGGCCGACGAGGCCGACGCCGACTTCGTCGGATCCGTCTTCGTTCCATTTTTCGTACCTGTACCGAACAATTGCGAGTTTCCGTTCGTCTTCGGTTGGCGGCCAGAGCAGTTTCCGCTTGTCAACAATTGTAAGTTCTGTCGGATAAGCCCCGAATTCGGCAGGATACGCCAGCCAAGAAGACATGTGCGAAAGAATCACATAATCTTCGGTTTTGCAGACTTCCGGTATTTCATTTTCCAAGCCCAAGTCTGTCAGGTAGCCGACAACTTTTTCGCCGTATCGGTAATCTTTCGCGACTTCTATTAATTTCGTTTTGCATTCGGCGTCACCGAGTTTGGTTCCGGCCCACAACGCTTCGATTTGAACCGACTTATCCGGGTGATTCAGCGCAATTGGCAGAAGTTTTTTCCAGTCGGCTTCCGGCAGAAACGGTAAAGCGGCAGTTGCGCTTCCGGCATAACTGTATTTTTCCACTTCGGTGTCAGTGAGGAAATTTTCCAGCCGAGCCACACCTTCCGGGGTCGCAAACGGATGCGGTTTGAAAGTGGCGTCAGTCCGTGCCACTCCGTTTACCATGTCAAGATACGTAACTCCGAGGAAATTTTCCGGCAGCTGTCCTGCGAGTCCGTTGACGATTATGTCGGCTAACTCCTTGGTGTCGATGTAATAGTTAAGTACCGTTGTCCACATATAATCGTTGTTCTTGTATTCTTTTTTTACAAGTTCGGCGATTTCTTTTATAGCTTCCGGATACTGGAACATTGCGAGCACTTTCATCAGGATCATATCTGCATCATGATCATCGAAGCTCGGATTATCTTTTTCCCGGCGTTGCGATTCTTCGACGAGCAGATGAAGAAACGGTACGAGTTTCGGCACAACTTTTTCGCGGTATTCCATGAATTGTTCTTCCGAATCCAATTCCTGCAACGAAGCGATAAGGTTATGAATTTTTCTGAAACTACCTTTTCCTTCGCGGAGTTCCGTTTCGTAAGTACCAAGTGATTCCAAAAATTCGGCTGTTTCCATGATTGTTGATTGTCTAATAAAAGGTTAATGAATTTTAACAGAAGGATTTAGGCATTTGGTCGGTTCGCTTTGCCGCTGATTGATTCGATGTCAATTGCTATAACCGCTGTGTGCGCAAGATGTTGATCGATGATTTTGTCGGCAGCGTCCGAAAAATCCGGAGAATATTTTCTTCCGAGTAATTTCAAAAGAAATATTTTCCGGCTCACGTCTTCGATTATGCTTGCTGCACCCGAAACAATAACAGATTCGTATATAGAAGTAAATGTTTGTGGTAATATTTTTGTGTTGCCTACCACGCAAAAAGTCACTTTCGGATTTTCCCTGATGTTATCGAGTTTCCGCCCTGATGTCGCACAGTGTAATATTATCTGGTTTTCGTTTACAATGTAATTCATCGGCACCGCATACGGCGAACCGTCCGGGCAAACCGTTGCAAATATGCCGTATTCGCCGGAGTCGAGTATTTTTCGTGCTTCTTCTTCGGTAACGGCACGGTCTTTACGACGTGGTGTTTGGTTTTGCATGTAATTTTACCTTTAATAGTATTAGAATTTTTGTATAGGAATCCAGTTTCTACGAAACCGAGCGACTTTCGGAGATAGTCGTATAACCCGCCAACTGACGTTGGCGGCTCGCTGTATCAAATATACCTCGCAGTTTGTCATTATAAACTTTTTACCGAATAGCGTATAGCAGTTGACAAAACCTTATGTGTTGATACAATGTAACAATCACGAAAGGGGTGAAATATCTTTAGATATATTGAATAGTGTTTACTGCATTACAGATTTCCGATAAAATAAACAAATTAAGGTCCCAGTTTGCTGAAAAGAATCTCGTTCTTACCGACCAGCGTAAAGTGGTTTACGAATCGCTGTTGGAAACGGATTCGCATCCAACGGCAGACCTGCTTTTTGAGCAGATTCGAAAGAAATCGCCGCAAATTTCACGGATGTCCGTGTTTCGGACACTCGATTTATTGGTTGAGCTTGGATTTGTTCGTCAACTCGAACATCCCGGCTCGGCGGCAAGATATGATGCAGACACCGGAAAGCATTACCATCTCGTCTGCAAAAAATGCCACGCCGTTTTAGATGTGTCCGCACACGAACTCGGCGTGCCGGATATTCCATTACCTCAATGTGAAACTAATGGTTTTACAGTTTCCGAAGCGTCCGTGATTTTTCTCGGCATGTGCGGAAATTGTAGAACATAGTGCGTATACAGGGGATGGGTTAAAATCCCGTCTTCAAATGATTCAGCCGTGCAACGCAAGGCGTTTCAAGAGGCCGAAGGCTACTGCCAATACCGGCTTCGGTACAGTCTTTTCTGGGTCGTTCCCACTGGTTATAAGTTTTTTTCAATTTCCAGCAAAACTCAAAGAAATGAAGCATCTTATTTTTTCCGCAATTTCGCTTGTTGCAATATCCGGCGTAACTTTTGGACAAGTTCCCAAAGGGCCGCACGGAGCCGCAACTGAAGCCTACCAGCAGAAAGTGCTCGATCAACTCGACACGAAAACTGACGAAAAGCCCGCTGGCGTTCACCCCGCATACTGGGATTTTCTGGTCCCGGCAGATAATAAACAAAACGAAGCACGCGTCGCTCTCGGAAAGAAATTGTATTTCGACCCACGGCTTTCCAAAGACGGTACCGTTTCCTGCGCGACTTGTCACGATGTGACGCGGGGACTCACCGACCAGCGTCCGACTTCTGAGGGGATAGACGCACAGCTCGGTAAACGAAACGCACCGACAACCGCAAA
>JBOFQC010000185.1:0-7584 GCA_051660725.1 Thermoguttaceae bacterium | reverse complement strand
CGAGCGAGATAAACTTATAGCCCGAAAGGGCTTAGCGGTGTCCGGTGCGTCAGCCCCCGCCCGGCACCGCTTCTTTCATTTACACGTGAATCGGCGGTTCGTATGACGCCGCTGCTTCAAACCTTTTTCAACTCAAAGCGTTGAGCTTGAAAGTCTTGACAAGGCAAAGCTCTGGATATTCAAGCATCAGGCGAACCGCCGTAACCTGATGGCGCGTATCACCGGGCGGAGATTGTTCTTAAGCTCAAGGACGTAATTGCCGCAAAGGCGAAAGAACATCGTTTATCGAATCTCAAGCAAAACACCGACCCGGCAACATTACCGGAACGGGAGGAATGTAAGGAAACGCGGCAAGAGCTTGTCGAAATCGCCCCAAACTCAAGGGTACGATTGCGGCAAAGGCGAAAGAGCGACAGGGGGCTCGCACCGATTTGGGCGAGAACATTGTGCAGAATTCTGCACAATGTAAAACCCGCGACGAGCTTGCCGAAAGAGCCTACGTTTCAAGCGGCAGCTTGACCAAGATTGAATACATCGCCGAGCACGTCGACGAGGAAACAAAACAAAAACTTTGCAGAGGGGAAAGCGACAAGAAGTACAAAAGGTGCTGAGGGGTGCAGTAAAAGTTTTTTGGCGGATTAAACAGCAGTTTTCCAGTAGGCTTTCCATTGGTCGCCGTACAGTATCGCACAAAGTACGCCCATCCGGTTGACCCGTCCCAATTCCCAACACGCACCAGTCTGCTTCAACCGTCTGCCCACCAGATTCTTACAAGCTCCCTCAATCGCGCAAGTGATATTTACTGCACCCGGTGCTGAGTAGCATGAATCGTTTGTTTGGTATTTGAAATTCAAGTATTACACGGTGTGATTCCGTTTTACGTGCAGGATGAACCCAACATTAAAACGTGAATTCAAGCCAATCTTTCCGAAACTTTAGCATGTTTCTGTTTTTTTCCTCCAGACGAGTGGTGAATTTCGCCACTCGTTCGGAAGAATACAAAAAACGGCGAGCCAGAAAGAAAGACTGTAATACCTCGACTTCTCTATTTGCCATACCTTGAAAAAAATCGCCCGAAAGGAACCAAAAAATTCCTGCCGCAGACAATCCGACCAACCCCAAAATAGACCAAACCCCCCTTCTCATGATAATTATGGTCCTTTTGGTCTCATTCGTCAAAGTGCTTGTTTTCTAGGATCAAACGGATAAAAAAAGGGACCAGAATTATCAAAAGACCAGAGGTATCAGTAGGTCAAATTCATGGTTCGTTGGTCGTTACCATCCCGAACGGTACTTGCCAAACCCAGCCGTCTTCGGTCCGGATCGCTTCGTAGCCTGCTTTCGATCTTGCCCGTTTAACCGTTGTCCATGACAACCCGGCAGCACTGGATTCAGCTTTGATTTCCGATACCGGGCGAGTCCCATCTTTCATGATATCCTGAACGAACTCGACCGCCTCATCCAACTCTAACGACGGGCGACCCACCTTGTCGCTACTCGGATTCAAATGCAGACGTTGCGTTTCCTTTGCTAACTCTGTACTTGCTGTCGTTTCCACGGACTCGTCAATGATCATTACCGCACTGTTTTCGAGGTGGTAAGTGAACCCATTCTTATTTTCCGAGAGATTGTTTTTATCGCAACAAACAGTTTTTAAGCCGGTATCATCTTCGATAACAAACCATACACTTCGGGCAGCGGCGGCAAGGCCACGACTACCGTGAGTGCGGTTTGACGAATCAGTCGACATGCTTTTATTGGTGTGCGTAATGAGTACGATTGCAATTTCATGTTCCTCGGCAAGTGCCTTTAGCTGCGATAAAACCGCCCTGATTTCCGTGTTGGAATGCTCCTTGATTTCTCCGTACAAAGCAGAAACAGGGTCGAGGATTATCATTTTACAATCCGGTGTCTGCTCGAACATCAAGCGGAAATACTCTATCATTTCCAGAGTGAGTGGCACTTCGGTTTTTGTAACCTCGCCTTCTTTCGTAATATCGTTGGCAACGACTTTCGGAAAAAATATCTTTGATGTTGTCGCTCCATGATTCTCAAGCCGCTCGA
Source organism: Thermoguttaceae bacterium (assembly GCA_051660725.1). Taxonomy (GTDB): domain Bacteria; phylum Planctomycetota; class Planctomycetia; order Pirellulales; family Thermoguttaceae; genus JAVBSX01. Next base: position 5,520 of record JBOFQC010000185.1, on the reverse strand, counting down.
CAATAACAGTTTCCGGGTCTTCAGTGTTTACCATAATCGCACTTCCACGAGGAATCGCGCTGTCTCGAAAATAACATGGAAACGGTGAAGTAACTTGTGACGCAAGAAAGCATGTCAAAAACGATTTGCCGACACCGGGCCGCCCAACGAAAACGGTAATCGAACCGAGTGCTATCATGTCTTTTAGCAGCCAGTTGATGGGCTTTTTCTCAATTTGAGATGCAGGAATCATCTGCACTTCAAACTTCGGTTCCGGGCGTTCGTTGGATACTGCAGTGGGCATTTTCGTTACTCCTTTTTCATTGACAATCCCTGAAATGTTGATGCCAGGGTACTCTGACATTGCTTGTGTACGATTGTTTTCAAGCAATCTGCCGCGAGAGTGTTCTGGCGGATATTTGTGGACTTGTGCGATTTTGTGGCGAATCTCCTTCTCCGACCAAGGCGGTTGGCACCTAGGATTAGGCTTTCGCCATAAATTAACCGGCTGGATTTATGGGGTTAATCAACACGCTCCAATCCGCTATTGACGATGTTCGTATCAACCGCTTTTCATAAGGACACAATTCTCGTTTCGTTAATTTTATCCCCCGTTGGTATGTTTTATCTAAAAAATAAACATTCGGTGTGACACCATTCCAACGCATCGCTTGCGTCCATCTCCGAACGGTGTCAATGTCCTTTAATAACGCACCGCTCCAGTGATTTTCCAACACGCCCCAACAATGTTCCACCGGATTGTATTTGCTGTGATACGGCGGATAGTAAACCAACTCAATCGGCAATTGAATTTTGTCCGACCAATCGACCATCCGTTTGATAAATTGCGTTCTGTGGCTTTCCAACTCCGGTCCATTGTCCAAATCAATTTGCAATGAGGTGATACCACGATGTCGATACTTATTGTAACGCCACCAATAAGCCAACCCGTCCACAATAAAATCACTCGTCTCCATTGAATTTCCGTACAACACATTGAACTGTTTTTGCGCGACTTCCAAAATGCCAAATGGAACCAAAATTCCTTCCGGTTTCAAGTCGTGATCCAACGCCTTGATCGGCTCGAACCACCGAAGTTTTCCACCGCGTGAAAATTCACCGAGTTGTATCTTCGCCTTCGTATCTATCGATATTCGCAGGACTTTGGGGTCATTGTCGCTTTTCGCATGAGCGGATTTTACGTTTGCGAAAATGGCATCAGTTTCGGGAATTTTTTTTAGGCTTGGTCTTTTGTACACGACGAAGACGATATCCCATCTTGCCAAGAAGCTCTCGCATCGTGCTTAATTTTGGCAAGTCTTTTTTGTCGTAATTTTTATATTTTACCAATGCGTCAATGACCGCTTGAGCGGTCATGCGAGTGTAACGAAATTGTGTTTCAAATGTCGGATGCGTTTGCGAATTCGGATCGACGAGCGAACGAATGTCATTTTGTAAATGAGGAAGTTTTTCCGTGAATTTTTTTCGTCCGCGTCCCACTTTGTCGGGAATGGCTTTTCCATTTTCTTTTTCGAGTAAGGCGCGACGTAAGGTTTCTTGGTGCCACCCGAAAAGCGTTTTGGCGAGACTCAAATTTCCGTTACAGTGATTCAAGACGGTTTGGGCTTGAAATGCTCGCCGTGCATGTCCTGATAAAAGGCTTGCGGCATGTTTGATGGTCTCGATTGTTTTTTTATCGGGTCTTGGCAACATAAACTCCTCCGTGAGTGAAAGAACAATGAGGAAAGTATACCATAATTGTCTTTTTCAGCTAAGACCAATTCTTCCATTTTCTCGCCAATTAATTTCTGGCGAAAGCCCAATGTAAGTTTCAAAAACATTCATTTTGTCGGAAGTGCAAAAATCGGGTACAGCTTGGCTCCAAAAAAATTATTTCAAGATTTCAAGAAAACAACGACAAAACATCCTTCTGACATAGATGTTGTTGTGGTGTCGTCGAGATGGTTTAACCACTTTTGGCACAGATTGCATGACGAACAACTGCCTGCTGACTGGCATACTAAATGTTACAACCGCCTCAAATCCTCTATATTTTGCGGGTATATGGATGGAAAACCAATAAATGAAATTGAGAAAGTCCGCAGTGAATGGCAAGAGATTTTTGTTGGTGCCATAAAAAAATTACAAATTGAGCTTGGGATTTTGCATAAAATAAATATTCGTCTCTACCGAAGCTGGGAAGACTTTGAACGTTATCATATACTCGGTCTCAAACGATTAAAAAGTTAATAGGAAAACAAAAATGCCAAGATTCATAAATAACACAAAAACAATCAGGGAAGTCACTGAGATGTATAAAAATGAAGATCTCGTGGTTGATGACTCATACCAAAGGCGGTCAATATGGCTTCAAAAAGACAATATTGCACTCATTGAAACCATCTTGTTAAAATTTGTTGTTCCCGAGTTGTTTTTTTGGAGAAGCGAGACGGACCCGAAAACTGGCAAGCCACACATCCACATCGTAGATGGCCAACAAAGAATAAAGGCTATTGCTGGTTTTCTTCAAGGTAAATACGAATTAAAGAAAGAATGTTTACTTGAAGATTATTCTCGTAATAAATGGGGAGACAAGTTTTTTGATGAATTATCAGATGAAGACAAGAGCGATTTTTGGAATTACTCCTTAAACATTATTGAAATTGATTCAAAGGTCACGCGAGATGATATTGTCAAAACATTCAAGCGGCTAAATCTAACCGAGTATAATCTGAACGACCAAGAACGTAGGCATAGTAACCCAGGTAAGTTTGCCACTGTTGCGAAATCACTGGCGGAACTTTCTTTTTGGGACGAAAACAATCTGTTTTCAGGGAGAGAAGTTAAAAGAATGAAAGATATAGAATTCTGTGCTGTTCTAATGTTGCTTTACCGCAATGGTATTTCGGATCAGCCAAATCAGAAGCCGTTGAATCAAGCCTATAGTGATTATGCAGAAAATTATCTCGATGCGGATAAAGATTTCAATGCTATCGTTGGTGCAACAAAAGTTGTTGAAAAACTTCTTGTCAATAAAGCCAATAAAGGATTTTTAAAGAAAAAAGGTCAATTGTATACGATTTTTTCTGTCATATTTCAAGAAGTTATAACTTTTGATGAAAAAGTAGTTGAAGCGTTTGGACAGTTTGTTTCTTTGTACTCTAACTTTGTAAACGACTACGAGTTACCTCAAAAAACGTCAGAAGCAGAAAAAAAATTATTCGATTCACTTGGAAAATACAAACAGGCTTCGTCTGAAGGATTAAATAAGCTTGCGAACAGAATGACCCGGTGTAAAGTATTGAAAGAATTTTTACAGGGTTTCTCCGATAAAAAAAATCAAAATACCGCCGGCAAATTGCTCAGGAAGTTGGAGAAAGCAAAAGCTGTAGAACAATAGTCGATACTAACCGATTCACTTACGTACAGATATAAGTTGGGCGGAAGTAGCTTCGACTCCTATTCCGCTTGGTGGAGAAGTACCCCCCATAAATGATAAGGCTCTTCCCCGGTTCCGGGTTGACGAATGACCGTGAAGTAAAATTCCTCGATAATCCGCTGAAATAACGCTTGCCTGCGTAATATGGGCTATTTGGCATTGACTTGCTGGTAGTATAGGCTGTTTTTCATGCGCCCTTGTGGTACCAAACAACCCATCAACCCGGAACCGGTGTAGAGCCAATGATAAAGTAAATTGCCAAGACTGCCTGTTACATGTTTGTCAATGAGAATGCAACCATCGGTTGGCAACGCCGTGTTTTGTCTCGTGTGGGTTTCAAAGCGGGATTTTGGCCCGTTGCCCAAGAAGTTGCCGATCACACAACACGGTCGCTTTGTGCGGCCTTGTCGGCGAAGTGGCGGTAAGGTGGGTGGCGTCACGACCGCCGGGTGGAACGTGGGAATCCAAATTGAGCTTGGAAACACCAAGAATCCTCATGAAATCCCTCATTAATCCCGGCGAATTCTAATACGAGCGTTTTGGTAATAATTCCTTTTCGCTCTGTTTTGTGCTTTATGATGCGTCTTACGTCCGGCTCTGGATTCGGCTCTCTACGCGAGAAAACCGGGCACTAACGTACCCGGCTCAACTCGTAAGGCTTTGCTATTACTAGACTTATGAAAACACGCCCGACAGGACTCGAACCTGTAACCTACGGATTAGAAATCCGTGGGGCTGGCGAAGCTGCGCGCAGAACCAAACACCGTAAATCATAGCGTTTCCGGCTCATGTCCCGTAATTTCCGGGTTCACACGACTTTCTCCTTTCGCACTCTTTCGAGACGTTTCGGGCTGTTTGTGACGGCCCCGTATTCGGCTCTTGACCCGAAACCGGCTCTGAGGCAATGAGTAGCATCGGATTGCCATTCAAATTTGACTAATTTACTCACTAATTGTTCGCGTTATTATCAAATTCCATGCCCAGTGGTGAAATTCATCGGTCAGTGTTTATCACTTGCTGTCTAAAATTTTTCTGCCGCATTTTTCCAGCAATTTCGTATTTCCCAAAACTCTTCCGGTGATTCCGCAATCTTTTGCCACTCCGTTATCACGGGCGGAATTTTCTGCCCACGACTTTCATAATAGCTGAAAAGCGAACGCGCAAGCTGGGCAGCACGCTTTCGATAATCAAGTCGCTCTGCATCGGGAATATGCGATTGTTCGTTTGAAAGTGCCGTTTCAATTCGCAGCGAATCCAATCCCCCAAGTATGTCTGTCAAATTCTGGTCCGTAACACAATCGGGGTATTCTTTAAGAAAATACTCAAAGTTAGATAACGCAGTTTTTAACGCAGGCACCAAACGATTCTTAATACATCCGGCAACCGTATCAAGTGGCACCTCGAAGTCTAATTTTCGCTTTTTTCTTATTGCCAAAAGAACGCCAAGCCCAAGTTGTACATGTCCCGATTTGTCGGAATTAGGGGCGGCATAATAGCGGTTTATCGATTCAAAAATTTCATCTTTCCGCTCTGGATATTGTGGGAGCAACGCGATCCGTGATGCCAAACACGTCACACTATTTTGCTCCATGTCTCCAAGCAGTTTTTCAACTCTCTCCTTAACAGCATCGATAATATTCGGAATGATGATTTTTGCCAAAATCTCAAGTAAACGATCTGCGCGATAAGTAAATTCATGTTGTTCATTGCCAAGTTTTGAATATACCCCTTTTGTAGCTTCCCATTCTGTTTCGACTCGTCCCAAAATAAAATTCAATTCCTCATCGGATAATGAAAGAGAATCGCCCGAAAAAACCCCAAAAGCATTGAGCCAGTCGTTCAGTAAACACGAATCTCCACCGGTTATTGGAATGTCGTTGACGCTCATTGGACCACCACGAAAAATGACTTCGTTCGGATTGAAAACTTTTTGTCGGAACAGTTTTTCGACATCGACGCCTTCGGGGTACGGCAATTTCAGATATGCAGATGGGAAGAGCGAGTACATGGGATAGCCAAACGGAAATCCTTGCGTTGGATCAATATCGCGCCAAAGCGAATCTTTGAATTTTTCGATCTGCTCCGGCGACAAACATCCGTCC
>JBOFQC010000184.1:0-3083 GCA_051660725.1 Thermoguttaceae bacterium | reverse complement strand
TATTTGCGGAGCTTTGCACGCAGTATGGTGTCACGTCAATCGAAAAAGTCTTGGGAGGATATTCGAAGGGATACATCCAAGCACTCACTTTGTGGGAGCAGGTATTGCAATTATTGCAACAACTGCGGCTTGAAAAGCGAATGATCATTTTGCTGCTCGGGCATACCGAAGTCAAGAAGATTGAGAACCCGGAAGTGACAGCGTTCGACCAGTTTTTGCCGAATCTGCATCACAAAGCGAGCGAAAAGGTACGTCAATGGTGTGATTTGGTTTTGTTTGCGACTCGTGAATTCGGGGCGGCAAAAGGCGAAAAAAGTGGCGGCGAGAGAATCTTGCGCTGTGTTAATTCCCCAATGTGTGTTGCCAAAAGCCGTTTCCAAATTCCCGAAATCCTTCCCATGTCATGGGCAGCACTTGCAGCTGCTTTGTATCCCAAGAAAGAGCCAGCCATACAGTAACATCAACAATTTCAACCACTTACAACCCGTAATCAAATGCAAAACCTAATCATAAACGAAGAACTGAAAAATCTATTGCCGCCGCTTTCGGATGCGGAATTCAAAGGACTCGAAGAGCAGATTTTGAGAGAAGGCTGCCGTGATCGACTTATTGTTTGGGACGGTACTTTGATTGACGGGCATCACCGTTATGCGATTTGTACGAAGCACAATATCGACTATGGTGTTACAGAATTTACGTTTTCGGACATTAATGAGGCGAAACTCTGGATATTTACGAATCAAGATAATCGTCGAAATCTGACACCATATCAACGTGGGGAAATCGCGTTGAAGCTCAAAGACACGATTGCGGCAAAAGCGAAGGAACGACAGGGGCAACGAACCGACCTTAACAACATTCCGGCAACATTGCCGGAATGTAAAGAAACCCGGCAGGAGCTTGCTGAAATCGCCAATATGGGGGCAAGAACGCTGGACAAGGTCGAATACATTTCCGAACATGCTGACGAGAAAACGAAAGAAAAACTTCGCAAAGGTGAGAAAGGCACCTCAATTAACAAGGAGCATAAACGGCTCAAAGATGCTGAACCAGTGTCAGCGAAAACGAAGCAAAAGAAGAAAGCGAAGCCCCGTAAAAATGAGCCGGAAGTGGTTGACGACCCTGATGTTGCGATGATTAAGCGTGCGAAAAAGACACGGCTGCATTACGAATGTCAAGTCGATTTTGAGCCGGAGCCCGGCGACACCACTTTCGAGTGGCTTACGGACGAGGAGCGTGAAGATTACTGGAAAATGCAGGCTCAGTGTGCGAATAAAATGCCGCCACCGATTCGGCAATACACGATTCAGCATATTCCTGAACACAATCCCGACTCGCTGATTCTGTGCTTGTTTGAACTTTTCAAGCCGTTTTACAGACGGCAACTCATCTTGAAACTGGCTCGCCGGATGTTCAAGGATGATGACACCAACCAAACCCGTGAGCTGATAGAACAGCTCGCAAATGAATTTCAAAATTAGTCGATTTTTACACAAGATTTTTGTTTCACAACCAAATGAAAGGACACTTTACTATGTTCAAATTACCTGAAAACGCAAGACCTTACAGCAACTGCTTCATGGTTAATGTTACGCCGGAACTCGCCAAAAAATGGCTTGTCGGAAACATTCACAACCGACAAATCATCAACTCGAAAGTGAGCGATTTTATACGCGATATTGTTGATGGCAAATGGAGCCGCACGCATCAAGGCATCGCTTTTTCGCCTGATGGAGTGTTAGTTGACGGGCAGCACCGCTTGCACGCAATTGCACAATCTGGTATCACCGTTTCGATGCTTGTTTTTGTGGACCAGCCGCTCAAATCGCACTCGTTTATTGATGGCGGAAAGAAGCGGACAATGCTTGATATTCTGCGACTTGAAATGAAAGATGACACCATCAAGGGGAAGCATCTTTCGGTTCTCAAGGCGATGATTGCAGGCAGGCTTTGCGTCAACGTCAACTACCTGACACCATCGGAACTGACGCATCGGTTCCAGCGGCTAAGTAATTATGTGAAATGGACTTGCGACCTGTTCTACAAAACATCGATGACCGACACTACGGTACTTAGCGTTATTGCACGGGCGAGTCTTCACATCTCACGCGAAAAGCTGCTTGAGTTTGCGGCAATGCTCTGCGGAACCGTAACGAATGATGCTACCGGCAAAGCGGTTGCGGATTTTGTCACATGGATTAGTCGCCAGAAGGATCGTCAGGAATCGACACGCCGCGAGATTTACAAGCGGACGCAGGGACTCTTGATGGCATTCCTCAACGGTGAACCTACTTGGGAAAAGTACCGCGAGAACAAAGATTACTTCATGCTGTACTCGCAACAGAATTCTTGAGCTGTCTGTTTTCAACAACACAAAAACATTTCAGAAGGAAAATTTATGCCAACATTACATTTTGATGCCACGACGGTTGCGCCGTCTGTTCCGATGGAGGCGTTGCCCAACGGGCAGTACCTTGTGGAGATTACCGGTTCGGAAATGAAGCCCAATAAATCCGGTGATGGCACGCATCTCGCCCTTGAATTTACGGTGCTTGACGGTGAATTTCGCAATCGCAAAGTTTGGAATCACCTCTGCTTGAACCATTCGTCACAAAAAACAGTTGAAATCGCAAGAGCGAATTTGTCGGCAATATGTCACGCTGTCGGTGTCATGAAGCCGAACGATTCACACGAGCTTCATCACCTGCCGCTTACTATCAAAGTCGTTTGCAAAAACGGCGATGATGGTCAGATTCGCAACGATATCAAAGGTTACGCCAAGTACGAGCGGCGAACGCAACAGGTTTCAGCACCCGTAGTTACAGCACCGCCAGTTGACACCGCTCCGTATAGTGGTGACACCGAAATCCCTTTCTAAAAAACCTCACACATGAAAGAGCAATTTATGAAACTGAAAATTACTCAAACGATTATTGAAATTGAATGGCCCGACAAAGATAGTGGCGAGAGCCGAGTGTATAGCGGCAAGTTTCCGCCTCATCCTCGTCCCTCTCACCTCGCAACTCACTTTCCTCATAAGCAGATTGACGAGGATGCGTACTCGCGTGTCATTGAAATGTGGG
>JBOFQC010000183.1:0-3834 GCA_051660725.1 Thermoguttaceae bacterium | reverse complement strand
AAGTGGTCAACCGTATCATGCCTGATGGTTTCCATGCCTATCACGTCCAAACGGACCGTAAAAATTTTCCAAAAATCGTCCTTTTTTCCTTGAACCCCTTGACAATAACATAGTAACTACCATTATTGAATCCCGACGGCATTCGGGGACGGGATTTTTCGTTTCTTCTACTACCATTCGGAAGTCGCTACGGGACTGGGAGAAATCACTTGCTACCATAACGCAACATCTACGATGTTGACGAAAACAATTTGTTCAACATCACTTGTTTCGTGCCGGCTACTAGACATTTTGATTTTTCTGACGATAATATACTGACAACGAGAATATCAAATGCCGGTTGCTCGACAGAATACGCTGCAAAATGATACACAGGTGTGTGTTTTTGCAGTCCATTGCTCCCAAAAACACAGCTTTCGCACACAAATTTATGGTTTGAGAAAACTGTAAATAACGTGTTTATCCATTTTTTATTCGATAATTTAGCAAAAATGCAAGACATTTCAGGGCTTTTTCATTTTTTTAACAAATAAATGACCATGACTGGCGCGATTTTTGCATCTACCAAAATGTAGTGAGCAATAACTTGTAGAAAATTTGCTATTTACTAAATTTGGATTCCTCCTCCAAATAAAAATGACATTAACCCCCCAACTTCACAGAACATTGAAAAACTTAATTTGCACAACTTTCGTTTTAGCCTTGTTTGTCGCTTTTGCCCCAGCAGTGAAATCTGACATCATCACTCTCGGTGATACCGTTTCGCTTTCCGGCGGTGTTCATACCGACAAAACCATCATGGCGCGGCTGCCCGGCGAAGGTTGGCGCGTTCACTATGGTTACTCTTCTTGGCTTGACTTGAATGATGGTTCAAGTAATTTCGTCGGTTTTTGTCTCAATATGCCGATTCCGTTTGATGACGAAAAGACGCATTCGGCAACAATCGGAAGTTTAAGTGATTTGTCTTACCTCAAAGTACAACAAATTTCTGACATCGTTAGTCTTGTGGGGCATGTTTATTCACAAGCGTTTGACATCACGACGAATCGTTTGCTGAATGCAGATTTAGCGAAGGCTCTCCAATTCAGTCTTTAGGAAATCATCCATGAAACGGACGAAGGTCCTTACAGCAGAACAGATGGTTCAATGAGTGTGTATTACATGAGTGAAGGAGACAAGTCGCGTTACTTTGGAATTACGTCATTGGTTGATACGCTTCTAAATGGTTTGAATACTAATGACTGGGGCAATTATGGCTCTTACACGGAATACGATTTGGTCGCATACTACGATAAAAGCAACGTGAATGGTTTCCAGCCAATGCTACGAGTGACTAAAGATGGCACTGTTGACCATAATGATCCTGCCGCGACACCGGAACCTGCAACTTTTCTAATTTTTGGAGCGGCACTCATTGGCCTCCCGATTTCTCGTCGGTTCCGCAAACGCTAAATTTTAGCAGTCGTGTCTTGCTCGGCGAGGAAAATCATTGCCGACATCACAAATGGTATTTTATCCAGTCGGGGTTTAATAATGGTTCATTATCCATTATTAAATCCCTTTTTGCGTTATTTCGCAAAATCCTCTCAAGCGACTCTCGCTATTTCGTCGAAAACGAAGATGACGGAGTGTAAATAACCGCCATTTTTTCGACAAAACGCCATAGGCTTTTGAAGCGGTAGAAAAAAATACCCCGATAGGGGTATGCGTAGCGGTAGAAAAAAATACCCCGATAGGGGTATGCGTAGCGGTAGAAAAAAACGTAGAAGAATTCCTCAAATACCCCGTCAGGGGTATTCGTAGCGGTAGAAAAAAAACGTAGAAGAATTCCTCAAATACCCCGTCAGGGGTATTCGTAGCGGTAGAAAGAAAACGTCGCAAAAAAAATCAGAACCCCGTTAGGGGTTCCCGTAATAGACCGATACGGAAATCCCTAACGGGATTTAATTTGTTTTTGCAAACGATTTGCTACCGATACGGAAACGCCTAAGGCGTTTGAATATCACCAAACAAAGGAACAACAAAAAATGAAACGAACGAAAACGATTACTTTTATGTTCACTCGCTTACGCTTCGTGCTCTGTCGCTTACGCTTCGTGCTCTGTATCTTCGGCGTGATGATGTTCCTCACCGCTTCCGCTTTCGCCGCAACATATACCATCGGAACAGGCGAAACTTACGCCAATCTCGAAGCTCTCCGCGCTGCTGGCGTGCTGGCGGACGGCGACAAAATCATCTTGACGGCGGATGACAAGACGCTCACCGCACCACTGTTCACCGGCTCCGGCACGATCACGTTCGGCGGAACAGGCAGCTTCGTCATTTCTCCCACCGCACGAGATGTGCAGTTATTCTACAAAAACGGCACCGGCTCGATCAATCTCAAAGCGGAAAATAACACGAATCTCAAACTGTCGGGCTTCGTGATGGCGGATAATATTTCAAACAAAGACGGGGCTGTACTCAGCGCGCAAAAAGTCACCCTTTCAGGCGACGGCTCAATTGAGTTCGCTGGTAACACGTCGCAGAAAGGCAACGGTGGTGCAATTGCCGCCGACATCGTTGAAATTAAAGGGGGAGACAATGTTTTTAGGGGAAATTACACCAAAACGGGAAGTGGCGGAAGTGGCGGAGCGGTCTACGGCGATACCAGCGTCCTCGTTTCCGGCGGAACGAACACGTTTTCCGCAAATCAATCTGCGATGCAAGGCGGAGCGATTTTTGCCGGAACTGACCTCAAAATCACCGACGGAACAAATATATTTTCTGGCAACAGTGCCATAAAAAACGGCGGGGCGATCAATTCTCGCTCCTATCTCGAAGTGAGCGGCGGAACGAACTACTTCATCAAAAACAACGCAAAGGGGGACGGTTCCAGCTCGATTAACGGGAAAGGCGGAGCAGTCTACGTCGAACAGAGTGCCCTGTTCCGTGCTTCCAGCGGCAACATCATGTTTCAAGGGAATGTTGACAATGATGCCGTTCATGACGATGGCATTGCAAACGCCATTTACATGCACAACCATCTCGATGCGGCACACCCATCAAACTCGCTCACTCTCGCCGCCACCGGAGAAAACTCGCTTCTCTTTTACGACCCGATTACCAGCCGAAGGAAAAACACCGCAAACCAACTGCTCCTGCTCGAAATTGCAATCAATCCCGATTCTGGCGACACCGGAAAAGTCGTCTTTGACGGCTCGACTGCATCGACTACAAAACCCGAAAATTTCATCTCTGCCATTTACGGCGACACAACGGTCTCATACGGCACGCTCGCACTCCTGAACGGCGTGACTTATGGAGCGGCAGATACGACCGGTTCGTTCACACTCGAATCGAATGCCACGCTCCTCACAAATGGTACCAAGACAAACAAGATCAACGCCAAAACCATCAATCTCAATGGCGGAACGCTCGCTTTCGACTTGAATGACTATTCTGGAACGATGTTGTCGCTCAACGGAACAACCATTACAGGCAATCCTGATACCGTCGACATTCGCGGGCTACGCGGCGGCGGCACGTTCGATTTGGCAAGCCGCAATAACGGAAGCTGGAACAGCGCAGGAATCGGCATCTCTGTTGACGGCGATAACATTGCCGGAACCCGCGCGGCTGGGAAACTCACCTTGCAAACAGGTGGGACAGGGAATGAAATCCTGCAACTCGAGAGCACCGCAGCAAATGGTGCCGTGCGTTGGACTGGTGGTGCTGCTGGTGGCGATTGGGACCAAAACTTGCAAAACTGGGACACATCCTCAATTTCAGGCGACACATCGAACCTCTTTCTTTCCGGCGATGCGGTTGTTTTCGATGGCAGCAGCGGCACGA
>JBOFQC010000182.1:0-1760 GCA_051660725.1 Thermoguttaceae bacterium | reverse complement strand
AACATATTCGACACCTTTGTCAAGAATATGTTCAGCAAGATTCTCATTTTTACCGAATTTTTGCGGCAATACGCCGACCCAAAGTTCGTTGCGCAAATAAACCTTGATAAAATTCAACTCGGTCCGACGCACTTTTTCGGCAAAAACGGCAAGGAGCGGATCGTAGATTTAATTTTCCGCTGCCCACTGAAAAACGACAGTCAGCGGCACCTGTGTGCGGTAATTGTGTTTGAACACCAATCGACGAGTTTGCGTGAAATACCGCAAAAGTTGTTAAAGTATATAAGTGCCATTTGGGACGAAGATGAAAAGGCAGGCAGACCGCTTTCCGCACCGTATTTTATAGTACTTCGGACCGGCAAGAAACCGCATAAAAAGCCGTATCCACGAGTCTCAGACAAATTGCCCAAGGATGCAAACGGCGACCAAATCGGTTCGACATTGGACATTCGTTATGATGTGGTTGATTTACCGGAACACGACTGGGACAAGCTGATTGGGCTTCCGCATTTGCGGCTGGTGATGGGCGTGCTGAAGAAAATGACAGAGTCGTTCGACGAAGATTTTAGCGATGCGCTTATGCCGTTGCGAGAATTTACGAGCGAAAGGGAGCAGGCTGAATGGTTGCGTCCGATGCTGGATTTTGTGTCAAAAGTGTTTGAAAAACACCACCTTAAACTGGAACGTGAGACTGTAAACCAAGTACTGGAAAAAGTTTTTTATGAAAAAACGGAGGAAATTATGCTTTCAATATTTGAAGAAGCCGAACTAAAAGGCAAGGTGGAAGGTATTACTCTTGGTAAAGCAGAAGGCGTTGCAATTGGCGAAGCAAGGGCACTGCTCCGTGTTCTTGCGGCTCGATTCCAGACTGTTCCGAATCGGATCAGTGACAGAATCGCAAAGATTGGCGACCTTGTTGTGCTTGATTCTCTGACTGTAACCGCCGCAACATGCAAGTCGCTCGACGAGTTTGAAAACGCCTTGAAGTGAATCCTGGCAAAAGCTGACCAACGTGGTAAAGATTAAACTTTGCCAGATGCAACTCACTTCTTCAGAGCCGGTTTCGGGTCAAGAGCCGAATCCGGGTCAACTCGAAACAGCCCGAAACGTCTCGAAAGAGTGCGAAAGGAGAAAGTCGTATAAGCCCGGAAATTTCGGGGCCTGAGCCGTAAACGCTACGTTTTACGGCCTCTGACGCATCGCGGCAATTTGACGCCTCTGTGGATTTCTAATCCGTAGGTTACAGGTTCGAGTCCTGTCGGGCGTGTTTCTATAAGTCTAGTAATACCAAAGTCTTGCGGCAACGCAAGACTGCTCCTGTCTGATGCGAAACATTGCCGCAGAGCCGAAAAAAGTACCAAACGTAAGACGCATCATAAAGCACAAAAGGGAGCGAAAGGGAATTGTTACCAAAACGCTCGTATTAAAATTCGCTGGGAAAAGGACGTAATATCCCAAGGATTCCGGGGCTGGTCAGCGGCTTTTTTTCTTGAACAAAACGGCTTTTTTCCCAACGAGCAGCCGGGTGAACGGTCTTGGTTTCCCACTTCGCCGACAAGGCCCCACAAAGCGACCGTGTTGTGTGATCGACAACTTCTTGGGCAACGGGCCAAAATCCCGGTTTGAAACCCACACGAGGCCAAACACGGCATTTAGGCCGAAAACGACAAAACCCCCGCTACGGTCTCAACCGAAACGGGGTGAAAGGGAAAAAATGAAGCCGGGACGTAACAATTGGGCCGCTCAATCCTGACCCGGTA
>JBOFQC010000181.1:0-3621 GCA_051660725.1 Thermoguttaceae bacterium | reverse complement strand
TAGTTTGGGCGGCGTCTCTCGATACTCTGCAGGCCGTTGGTACGTTTGAAAATGTGCCGCTTGCATCTGTTCTTGGCGTCTTAGCTAGGCGAGGCGGTGGCAGTGTTTCGGAAGTCGGCGGCGTTTTTTATGTTGGCGAAGTTAAAAGAGAAGATAGAGCGTTCGCCGTGTTACGAATACCTCCGGTCGATAGTTCTACACTTTTAGAGGGTATCAAGTCTTCGATTTCTACCGATGGCAGTGTTTCGATAATTGGTTCTAGTGTTTGGATTTGTGACAATTTGGAGTCGTTACGAAAAGTCGTTTCCGCAATAGAATCAATTCGGAATCGTAGTGAAAAGAGCTATGTTGCAGAGGTTTATTTTATTAGGGTGAACGAGTCGCACTTCGTGAATTTGACGGCACAGCTCCAAATCAATCAGATTGATGTGTTCAAAAACGGTTTTAATATGTCCGAGCTTTTTTCCATGTTCCTCGATGCAGATGGCGGCACTGGCTGGGCGAAAATCAGCCAAAGACCTGTACTTTATCTTAGTGAAGGCCGAAAAGTTGTTTTTTCGGATGGTCGTGAAATTACGAAAGAGAAAAAAAGCATGAACGAGAAAGGCGTTACGGAAACTACTGGATATTCAAAATTTTCCGATGGTCTTGAAATTACCATGCTTTTGAATCGTGTGAGTGATTTGAGTTACGCCGTCGATATAGATTTATCGATAAGCGTTTTTGATAAAGCTGATAAAAATCAAATTCCTGCAAGTGATAAGAGTTCATTAAAGTCTGAAGGTTTGTTGGTTCGAGATTCGCAGGTCTATTACATTGGTAGTTTAAGGCGAGACAATCGTGCAGATAAGGCCGGTTTGTTTAGTGCAACATTTAATAAGTCGCATGATATGATAACGATTTGGCTTCGCGTTCGTGAAGTCTCGCCTAATCAATAGTTGTTTGTTTGTTTGTTTCTGTTACATTATTTAATCAAGGAGGTTGTTATGTCGTTTTTTGATGATTATTTGAAGGGTTTGTTCGGAACATGTGCCGGAGTCATTTCGGAGCCGCTCTCAATGCCACGAGATGGAGGAGGTGAGGTTCATTTTCTTCGTGTTCGTTGTGCATCGAGAACTTATTCTCTGGAAGTCGACACTGCGGAGGAAGCCGGTCGAATCGCAGTTGGTACAATGGTCAGAATCTTTGGCACGGTTGGCCGCAAGTCTTCTGGTGCTTATGCCAGTGTGAAAATCACGCGAATTCAAACGGAATCAGATAAAGACTGGAAGGCGGTAGAAGCTCCAGAATTCTTTGCAGGCTTTAGATTTCAGGGGGTTGGCGAGGTGAAGGAAAAGAAAAGAACTGATTGGCAGGGGCGCAGTAACGATAATTTACAACTTTCGGTTATGGGCGACACTATTCTAATCCAGAGCTATTCAGACCCGAATTTATTTGATAAATTGCCGAGCGTTGGTTATATTCAGGTCGCTGGTCATTTGGATGTTCTGCTCAAAAGTAATGACGGCGGCAAGAAATCAGAGATGATTTTCGTGATCGACCAGTTTAGGCAAGTCGCTGATCCCGCTGAGCGTCAGAAGTCGCCTCCTCCATCGGCGGCATAGGATTTTGAGTTGTGCAAGGAAGCCGAGACGATATAAATATTGTCTTGGCTTTTTTTTGTGTTGGTCGTGCGTGGGTAAACAAAACATTTCCCTCTCTTTAAATGAGCAGTTACAATGGAGGGTATTTTTCAAAAGTGGGTGTTCTTGCGTTCGCTTTGGTTTTTAGAGAGCATGAACAAATTTAGTCGAGAAGGTGGCTAGTCATTAGCTATACATTGGTTGTTGTAACTTGGCATACTACCAAAAAACATTGGTAAAGGTTAAATTGAAACAATTGGCATTTAGGCAATACTGTTACAAAAATAATCCTATAATTGCCAGTAATTCACGAAGGAGCACCAGCCCATTAACGATGGTATGAGCTACGTCCGAGAAGTAAACTACGATTTTTTGTGTAACAAAAAAAGGATTGCAAACAAAACGAAAGGAGTTGAAAACATGAGGAACAATTAAAATGAAGGCACACAAAACAGGCCAAGGCGTTTGGCAGATTGTTGTAACAGAAAACGGCAAGACCAAAACAATTTATATTGGAAAGGGGGTCGGAAAAACTGAAGCCGTCCGAATAGCAAGGATACTTTCGGAAGTTCGGGAACTTATGGAGTCAACCGGCGAGATTCCAAATTATTTACGCAGAGAATTTGAAACGATTCCAAAGCGTATTCGAGACAGTGCGGAGCGTCACGGAATTTTTCGGCGGCGTGGTGTTACATTTAATGATTTATGTAACGAGTGGCACAGGCGAGCCACACACTTAAAGCCCGGTAGTATTAAGTCTTATCGGAACTGGGAAAAACGATTCGAAAAGTTTATTGATACGAAAATAGTTTCATCCTTTTCAAAACAAGACGCGATTTCATTTGTGTTGAGTTGTCGCCGGACCATGTGCGAATATTTTTTGGCCCGTGTGATTCGTCATATTTCGTCTGTGTTCCGTCTTGGTGTCGAGCTTGGATATTGTACGGAAAACCCTTTTGCATCTTTTAAGTTTACGGACAAATTAGATGGAAAAAAGCAATTCTATATTAGCCGTGAAATTTCGGGAAAGATTCTTAATAATTTCAGTAACGAAAATGAGCGCCTTGTATTTGCTTTGGCAAGATTCGCTGGTCTTCGCGTTCCTTCGGAGCTTTTGCCACTTCGCTGGTGTGACTTCGCTGGTGGTTTTATTCGGGTAGATTCCGAAACGAAAACAGGAACTCGGCGGGTTCCGATACTGCCGGAAGTGAAGGCTGAATTGTCTGGCATTGATTTGAAGTCGAGAGATTTAGTCTTTCCGGGCCGTTCTAAAAATTGGTTTCGTTCCGTTGTGATCCGTGCAATCCTTCAGAGTGGAGAGCGACTTTGGCCAAAATTATTTGTAAATTGTCGTTCATCACTAATAACTGATTTGGATGAGATGAACTATTCAAGCAGGTGCCTTGATGCGTTTTTTGGCAATTCAGAGCAAGTGAGACAGCGACATTATATCCAATTTCACGCAGAATCGGAATTTAGCCGATTGGTATCAGACCATGAAATTTTGACAAAATATTTATCGTTACACGGCGGCCAGATGCCGGATAATACATACTCGCTTCGAGATTTGCTTGTATTAGTAAAACATACTGCTAATATGCGAAACGAAAATCAAAGCGAGCCTAAGAAAATGTTAAAATAGGCAATTTTTTGATTATTCTTTGATTTCTTTGATTCTTTTTTGAAAAAAATAAAAAAAAATGAAGAAAATAGAGCGTGACGTTGCATCCATTAGCCTCCCAGCATCTTCGCTGCGGTCGGCAATTTTGTTACAATCGTTACAAAAAAGTAAGCGACCAGCGGGAGCGATTTTGTAACAACGGCGAGGAATCGCCGAAATGCGGTCAAGCGTGCTACGCTTGCGACGCCGAAACGCACTCGACAAAATCTTTGCCGTGTTCGCCGGAGTCAACGCCGTCACCGTAACACCTTCTTCCATTTGTGCGTAACCCTCCCGAAAATTCTGAAAATTTTCGTAAATTCTTTGAAAATAAGGGAA
>JBOFQC010000180.1:0-3956 GCA_051660725.1 Thermoguttaceae bacterium | reverse complement strand
TCCAAACAGGAAACGTGACCCAGGTTAGTCGCGGTTTTTTTATGACACGATTAACCAGAAACCAGTCGAGCGGTCCGATTAAAAGCACGTAAATCACCATTAGTAAAAGAATCAGTGAAAACGGCGGCGTAAACATGTTGTCAAACGAATCCAAACTGCTCCGAATCTGGCCGGACATGTCATTGTAACCTAGATGAACCAACGAAAGGTTCTTCGAAGCCGTGCCTTTAGAAACATTCCAAGCGAGGAGTTTGAAAATGAACAGGCCACGTTCCCGCCAGTCGCTCAACGGAGCGTCATGCAGGTCTCCGCCGAAATACGTTAGGACGCCGAATCCGACCGGTTTTCGGACGATAATCGGCAAATCCCCTTCCGCTAGTTCGATTATTCCATCCGAACCGGAAGTGGACTTAGAAATAAACGGCATTGCGATAAACGGTGCAACTTCACTTCCGTCCATGTAAATCGATTTATTACCATTACAATAAATTTCAAGCGGTTTACCTTGCCGCAAAGCTGTCATTCTTTCAAACTTGCCGGGTAAAAAAGGTAAAAGTGCTCCTCTTGGATTATTCAAAAACGGTTCACTATCTTTTCCAGCGGCGAAAACGACCTTTCCGCCTAGTGAGAGCCATTCGTAAATTGCGGTAATTTGCGGCGAATTATTATTCGCTGTGTGCCAGATTTCGGGTTTCGATGTGGTGAGTACGACCATTTCGAACGCTTCGTAGGCAAGCCTGTTTGCCGGGAGTTTGTCAAACGAATCGACAACCACAACGAAAGGACGACGATTTTCCGGTAAAAGAAGCTGACTTATTGCTTCCTGAACGCCGACGTCGGAATCGCCAACCACGAGAATTAAAGGGCGGTCAACTGGAACAGGCGAAAGAAAAAGTTCGTTTGATTCGCTCGTGGAAAAAGCACGTTTACCGCCTCGAATCTCAGAAAATAAAGGCTTGAAAGTTTTTTTGAAAAGAGCCGTTGTGTTGTCCAATGAAGATTCTGTCAGGCCAACTGTAATCGCGCCGGTATCACGACCAAGTTTTACATAAATGGTTTCAGTGCGTTTATTTGAAGCATTTGAGCCACTTTCGCCGGAACTCGTGTTCGCATTTTGGTTAGTACTGATATTCTCTTTCGAATAAAGAATTGGCGTGCCATCAGAGTCGGTTGTTTGTACGCCGATTGCGTTGATTTTTGCGTAATCATCACCTTCACTGCTCCATGTAATTGTAATTGGAGTCCAAAAACCATTTTTATAATATCCGTCAACTCCAACACATAACTCGTCGAGCTGAATTTTACCGGGAGCAGTTTCAGAAGCTGCTGGAACCGGCTGCAAAACCATTACGGAAACGACAAGGAAAAACAGGGAAATAAGGAAACAATACCGTAGCACGGTATGGCAGTGCGCTTCGCGTGAAGTGCTCCGCCTCACGTTGGTCGGCTCCTTTTCCGAGGTTTCGCTTGCTAGGAAGGGTAACCTTCCTTTTTTTCCCAACCTTAGAGATGTAACTTTATTGCCGTTGAACAGTATAGGTTTTAACATTTATTGATCTTCACGAAAATCTTTAGCTGGTTTATAAAAGCATAAAACACACAATCCCTTGAATTTTGTGACTTCGTTTCACAGCGTCGGGAAAGCTTAAGGTTATATTTTTAACACCAGTTTTTATAATGCCAGTAATAATAAATAATGTTGAGAAATAATTTACATCTTTCGATTAACTGCACTGTATAACCTATTTTCCATTTGTCGAAGTAAAACACTGCGTCCTGACTCTGTAATCGTCCTACGCCCTGAAAGGGCACAATACTTAGCCCAGGGTGAGCCGAAGTGTTACTACACGTAGGCGCGGCCCTGGGTTATAAGCCCTCTCACGACCAGCCGCCCTGAAAGGGCAAGGTAATGGTGCGGTGGGGTGTTGATTTTTGTTTTTTTATTGCGCCCTTTCAGGGCGGAGAGCCGGAGTTTACGTCAATAATAAATCATACAGTACAGCTAATATTTTACATGCAATCCCCCAAGCTGTCAACGAACCTTTTTAAACTGTATTACAGAGGTTGAAATCATGCTGTCACATAATGTGCAGCAAATCTTTTCGGCCCCGCCTTGACGGAAATGGCAAATTATGTAAACTGTGCGAAACTGCTAGCGGGAATGGCGGAACTGGCAGACGCGCTAGGTTGAGGGCCTAGTGGGGGCAACCCCGTGGAGGTTCAAGTCCTCTTTCCCGCATTTTCTTTTGTGATACCCGGTATTTTAATGCCGGGTATTTTTTTGCGCATACTACCCCACCAATCTCAAATTTGCTAGATTGGAGGCGTTGATCTAGGATCATCGGCTAAACGAAACCGTTTCGGTCTGCCTCATCATTTTCAAATCATTGCTGCTCTTTTTATTCTCGTAGTTTAAAATGAAAACCAATTATCTTGCATTATTAATTATTTTCTGTCTTGGGTGCGTTATTTTAGGGTGCCTTGATTCTTCACCCAAGAACCCCCAACCTAATAAAGCGAAGCAAAACCAAAGTTCGGATTCGCAGCTTTCTTCTGAAGCAAAACAGCTGGAGACCGCAGATCAAAAGTTAGCCGACTCGGCAACGGAAGCGTTGGAAGAAACGCCGGATGAGATTTTAACAGATACAGAAGCAACCGTTCCTGAAATCGTCGCAAAACTTGAAAAAGCCGGCGCTAAAATCTCGTTCAATAAAGACAAAACCCCGAAAGTATTAAAACTCGACAAAGTTAACGTTGATAAATCGCTCGTCCACTTGATCGGAAAACTCGATTCGCTAGAAGAATTATCCTTGGTCAAAACCGGCTTGACCGACGCCGACGTGGAAACTCTTGCCGCCCTGAAATCACTCAAGAAAATCAGGTTAAGCGACAACGCAATCACTGATGACGCCGCGAAAACAATCGCAAAATTAAATAACTTGCAAGATTTGGACGTAAGCAGCACAAAAATCAGCGACGCCGGACTGGCTGAACTTGCGAAATTGTCGAAACTCACAAAATTGAACCTTTACACGACAAAAATTACCGACAAAGGACTTGATTCGCTTGCAGCATTGAAAGACATTAATTGGTTGAACATTGACAACTGTGACGTGACAGACGCGGCCGTCGACAAGCTGAAAGAATTGTCGAAACTCAACTGGCTCCACCTCGGAAGAACCGGCTTAACTGACGCTGGTCTCGATGTTTTGGCCGAATTTCCTGAACTCAAAGAGGTACACATTACCCGCACAAAAGTGACACCAGAAGCCGCTGCCAAATTCAAAGAAAAACTCCCGAACTGCATTGTTCACGACACGGTTGAGTAGGGATGGGGAAAATGTTAGACGTTAGACTTCAGATTTCAGATACCTAATTCTAGCGTCTGCCGTCTAACCTCTTACCTCCAACATCTTCATCACCACACCCGGGGAGCCGAAACCTTTGGTGCCAACGGGTGAAAATGAGCGGATTTTGGCGTCAAACTCGTCGCTGTTAAGAAAAGCAGCTAATTCGGCTGCTTCCGACTCCGTTTCGCAAGGAACAAGTGCCGTTGTCTCTTGCGGAATAATTATTCTATTTACCATCGCGAAAATTTTGAGCTGGTCAGTTAAACTGCCGCTCGCGCGATCCCTCAACTTTTGCGACTCAGTTTCACTTCGTCGGGAAAGTTGAGGGCTAAATTTGGCAGAAATATCAGTATCATCAAAAAATAAAAACGGTGTCACACCGACAACGGCAGCTCGGATTTTCGTGTCCATTCGGCGCCAAACCACTTTGTGTTCCGCGAGAATATGTGTGCCGACATTGTAAATCGAGTAAAACGGTGCGTCTGACAAATATTTTTTGTAGGCAGCACGTTCCAGAAGTAACGATTCGAAACGGCTCAGGTATTCAAGCGTTTTCGGATACCGCTCGGTCATTGTTTGCTCTGCCAGTCCGACTCTTTTCTGTAA
>JBOFQC010000179.1:0-7640 GCA_051660725.1 Thermoguttaceae bacterium | reverse complement strand
TCCGTCCAGATCGAAACATGCCACGTCGTTTGACGAATACATTACGACAATTTTTCTTCCGTTAGAAACAGGCGTATTTGCCGCAACACCGCCGAATTCCATGAAAAGCACCGAACCGGTAGCTTTCAAAGTGCGTTCCCAGCGGATTTTGCCGCTGTTTTTGTCAATTGCGATTACGTGCAGAATCTCCTGCTTCGGACCAGTTGCACAAGTCACGACAACCAAATCGCCGACAATAATCGGACTGGACGGGCCGGGCCCCGGAAGCGGCGTTTTCCAGCTGGTTATTTTTTCAAGCGTTTCCGGCTTTTCCGAATCGAGTGATTTCAAAACAGTTGTCAACTTGTCCGAAACTGTTGGAATCACGGGATTTCCAAGCGGCCCACGGAAAGACTTCCAACCGGTAAATGGATTGGACTTTTCGGTTGCTTTCGTCTTGGGTGTATTATCAGTTTCGCCGACTTTGGGCTGCGTGTCTGGCGCAGAACCTTTTTCGTCATTATTCGCAGGCTTCGTTTCAGATACATTTTCTGACTCGGATTTCGGCTCGTTTTTCGGTTTGGGGTTCTGTTCGTTTTCGGATTCCGTTTTAATTGCGGTTGGTTCGGCAACGATTCGTGTCCGCATCCGCCACTCATTAGCATACTCTTGCGGCTGGTTATTTTGGCACACTTTGATTAAAATGGCCCGCTTTTCCGGCGTAAGTTTAACAGGAATCGTGTATTGGTCCGGTTCTTCATGTCCGTGATATATTTCGTATTCGCCGACCAGTTCGCCATTTACCCAGATTTTCAAAGCGTTGAAAGAGGAAGCCCGAACTGTAATGTTGTCGCCGAACCGCTCAGGAATCTCAGCGGCTGCATAAGCGATTACGTCTTTTTCTTTGCCGAGAATGTCGTTTAACTGCAACATTCCTAACGGATCGTTTGCAGACGAAACGGTTTTCCATTCGACTTCGCCGTGTTTGCCGGAATATTTTTCGCTGAACGGCTCGAGTTTTACCGCTTCGTCTTCCGGCCCGAATGGAGTTGCGAAACCTTTCGATTCGGTGTTGTCAAACGGTCCGACGACTTTCCAATCGGTAAGAAAACCACGTGCTTGTGCTTGGTTGAATCCTTCTGTATTCTGCTCCGCGAGTTTGGTTACGATTAGGTTTACCTGATCGTAATCGTAAGCACATTTCAGGGCTTCGATTAATTCATTTTTTTGAATCAGGTCGGCAACGGCTGGTCTTCGCATTTCACCGCACGGGTCGGTAAGCAGAGCCGGGTACAGCTTTGCCACGTTATCCGGCGCGAATTTTTCCAAGAGTTCGAGAGAATAGAGCCTACCAGAAACGGCATGCTTGGTGTCGAGAATGTAATTTTCGAGAAAATCAGCGTCCACACCGCCAGCTTTTTCAATCGCCACTTCGATTTTATGCCGCGTATAATTCGCTTCGACTGGATCAGAGTTCTCGTATCTACCGAATAGTTCCTTTAGCGGCTCAGCTTGGTCGGCCAGTGCTGTGCCCAATAATAATAGCACCGATAATTGGAGGAACGAAACACAAGCGATGTATTTTTTCATTTTGGCTTTACCTAAACTTTTTGCTTTCGATAACGGCTAGGCGGTCGCATTCTTCGTTTTCCGGATGACCGCTGTGACCGCGAATGTGGGTGAACTTTAGTTTATGCTTTACAATCAGCGAGTCAAGCTGCTGCCAAAGTTCGACGTTTTTGACCGGTTTCCAGCTCCCGCTTTCACGGCGTTTCCAACCGTTTTTCTTCCAGTTCGGCATCCACTCGGATATCCCTTTCAGAACGTATGTGCTGTCACTTATAAGTTCGACACTGCTCGGTCTGGTAAGTGCCGCAAGTCCTTCTATTACGGCTATCATTTCCATTTGGTTGTTCGTGGTTTCTTTCAATCCACCGCTACGAACCAGTTCCTTACCAGAGGCCGGGTGACGTAAAATAAACGCCCAACCGCCCGGCCCCGGATTACCACTGCAGGCCCCGTCCGTGTAAAGCTGTACCTCTGTTGTCATGCTGTGTTTTCGTTATTGTTATTCGTATTATTACTCATTCTGAGATATTTTTCAGGTAAAATTCCAAATTTGACTCCTATTTGTATAACCAGCCCGTATAAAACGAGAATCGTTGCGACGTCAAAAAAAACTGGGACAAACCAAAAATATTTTACGTAAAATACTATATCACCAAATTCGTCGGGTGCCGTATTTGGACAAAAAAACATTCCCAAACACCAAAACAATGCGCCCACAAAAGGAATAAAAGTAATAGATCGCTTTTCTTTTTCCTCGGCTGATAAGCTGTACCACGTAAATATACCAACCCAGCCCATAAAAATACAGAATAATCCTAAAGAACACAATACCAGAGGCCAAGCATACATGCCGATGAATTGATAAAGAATAACCCCCGGCACCAAGATAACCAATACGATTGGAGATAATATTTCAATTGCGGCAATTGTGTATCCAACCAATTTATCTATGTAAATAAACATAAGAACAATAATAGCAATTGGTAACATAGCACCAAATGCAATAATTGCATAATAAGCTGGGTTGTCTGGCATATTAGTTGCAATCTAAAAAATTACGAATGTTAATTTGAGACTTTTCCGGCAAAAAACATAAAACCACTATTTTCGCTAGCTATATATACTTCAATTATACCGAAAATCGGAACAAGCGATACTATCCACGTATAAATGTTGTAAGAACTAGTATTATATGGTTTACTAATTTCTATTTTTTTTCTAAGATCGATAATTTTTACTTGTAAACATCCAATCTAAATATATACTGTTATTGTTGCGTATATATCAATTTCACTATTCATTCAACAAGATTCCATTTTTAGAGTTAAAAAATGAAAAAAAGAATGTCATCGTACCGAAAACTGACAGGGTTGAAAGCATTCACACTTGTCGAGCTTCTGGTTGTAATTGCCATTATTGGCATACTCATTGCTTTGTTACTGCCAGCGGTACAAGCTGCTCGTGAAGCAGCAAGAAGAATGCAGTGTTCGAACAATTTAAAACAGTTGGGACTAGCTTTACATAACTTTAACGACGCGCAAAACCATATTCCGTCGCAAAGCCATGTTAAGGCTGGTATTGATACCGAACCATATTGGTATCGCTGGAGTTTCTACTCTGTACTCCTTCCCTACATTGAAAATGGAGTTCTAGGAGAGCGTATTCGTGAGGCACGCTTCCGTCCGACTTGGGACAGTAATATTAGTCGTGAAGTTGCAAACACAAAAGTAAATACATTTTTGTGTCCATCCGATCCGACTGGTAAATCAATCGGCGGACCATCTGATACATATAATTACGCCGGAAACAATTACCACGTTTGCCGTGGTGATATGTACCAAGCCTGGGACTGGTATTCTTCGAGAGGTTCTACTGGATCAACTCGTGCAGACCAAACTGATTTTTCCAGCGTTAGCGATGGCCTTTCAAACACAATTTATATGGCTGAATGCCCTATTTCAATGGGAACCACTTCAGGTTCTAACCTTACACTGAAAGGTGCAATTGCGTACCCAATTCCAGTCGACTTAAGAAGCGGACCACCAAGTGGTTGCCTCGCAGTTAAAGGTGGCAGTACAATCGTCGGTACGGCTCTTAATGGCGTTCAGGGAATGCGTTGGTGGGACGGTATGAATGGATATGTTTCATTTTTCACTTGTTTACCCCCTAACAGTCCGAGTTGTGCCGCTGGCGGTGACTGGGGATCTGCTGAAAGCGGACTTATTACAGCAGGAAGTTTTCATACCGGTGGTGTCAATGCCGCATATTGCGACGGTTCGGTGCATTTCATCTCGGAAACCATTAACGCTGGTGATTTAAGCTTCTATTACACTGACGGTACTGATTACCGAAAAACACAATCTCGCTCTCCGTTTGGAGTTTGGGGTTCGCTTGGTACGCGTGCTGGCGGTGAATCCACATCACTATAGTTTGATTAATATTTTTATTTCAGGAGTAAAAAAATGAAATGTTGGTACGCCACGTTTTCCGTGGCAATAATTTTGTTGTGTTTAGTAGCTCCGGGATGCAAAAAAAACCCACTCGGTGTTGTCCCAGTTAAAGGAACAGTTACAATTGATGGTGAAATCGTTCCATTTGCCACGATCACTTTTTGGCCGGCAATTGACGATGGACTTTATGCTACCGCAAAATCCGACGACAAAGGTGCTTTCGAATTAGTAACACAAGGCAGTCCAATAAATGGGGCAAAACCGGGTGATTACACCGTCACTGTCGTTAAGCTTGACGGTAACTACGGAGATGTTGCCCCACGCGGCTCCGGTGAACCTGAAGGACCGTATGTGCCTACAAGCACAGAGGCTCCAACTGTACAACACCTTCTTCCGGTAAAGTACAACTCCAAAATTTCGAGTGATATCAAGATTACCATCCCAAAGGGGGGTGACAAAGCAGTGAAATTGAATCTCACGAATAACTGATGTTATTCTTCTGAGAAATACAAAGAAAAAACCGAATGTTACTATTTTCTCCGAAAGTCTTTGCTTCCGGAGAAATAACATTACTACGCAAAAAAGATATTTGCCTGCAAACTATTGTTTTGTTAACCTTAAAACTTAAGGGCGACGCTAAAAATCGTCCGGTAGCTTTTTCATTTGTTCGAGGTTGAAAACCGGACCTTCTTTGCAGACGTAAACCGGGCCGCAATTGCAGCGTCCGCATTTGCCGATGCCGCACTTCATGCGGTTTTCCAAGCTGGTGTAAATGTCGCGGTCAGCCATTCCCGCTTTTTCCAATACCGGCAATGAGAATTTTATCATGATCGGCGGACCGACCACTAAAGCCGCTGCATTTTTGGCGTTGAAAGTCGCCTCTTCAAGAATTTTCGGCACGAACCCAACCTTTCCTTTCCAATCGGCTGTTTCGCCGCCTGGATCAATGGTTTGAAGCACTTCGACGTTTGGAAACTCGGCCCATTTAGCAAGTTCGTCGCGGAAAACAAGGTCGCCGACGGTTCGGGCACCGTACACAATTGTAATTTTTCCGTATTTATCACGGTTTTCCAGTGCGAACCAAATTGCGCACCGAATCGGAGGCATCGCGATTCCGCCGCCGACGAAAACAAGGTCTTTTCCTTCCCATTCTTTCATCGGGTAAGAATTGCCGTACGGACCGCGGAAGCCGATGATTTCGCCCGGCTCGACTTGCCACATCGCTTCGGTTACTTTACCGGTTTTACGGAAGCAGAACTCGATTCGGTCCTTCCAATTCGAACTCGAACAGATATTGAACGTCGATTCGCCAACACCGAAAACGCTGAAAAGGCCGAACTGACCGACATTAAACGAAAAATCTTTTTGCTTCTGTTCGTCTTTGAAGCGAATTTTCACGGACTTAATATCAAC
This sequence comes from Thermoguttaceae bacterium, assembly GCA_051660725.1. Classification (GTDB taxonomy): domain Bacteria; phylum Planctomycetota; class Planctomycetia; order Pirellulales; family Thermoguttaceae; genus JAVBSX01. The sequence goes on along the minus strand of JBOFQC010000179.1, from coordinate 2,229 downwards.
TGTTTGCCGGGTGACTTCCAGCACTTCCATTAAGTCGGGTTTATATATGTTTTCCATAGCGCAATATCATTGTTGTACCGAAAAAAACGCTGATCCAGAATCAGCGGCTAAACACAAGTGAAAAATTTATACCGTAGCACGGCATGGCGGGAACCTGCCGTTCAGGCGTAAGTTGCTTCGCGTGAAGTATATCACCTCCCGTTGGTCGGCTCCTTTTGCCGAGGTTTCGTTGGTTAGGAAGGGTAAACTTCCTTTTTTCCCGACCTTAAAAAGGTAACTTTATTGCCGTTGAACAGTATACTTTTGGCTGTGTAATAATGATATTTTACCAAAAATTTGCTGCCCGGTCTATGTATCAATACGGAAAATTTGTAGAATCAAGGGACCTGCCGTCCAGGCATTACGCTTCGCGTTCAGTAAAACGCTTCCCGTTGGTCAGCTAATTGCACCCATGCGCCCCTCTCACCCGTTCACCTGCTCACCCGTTCACCTGTTCACCTGCTCACCTGCTCACCTATATCTCACATGCCCAAATATTTATTAGCTCACGATCTCGGCACATCGGGAAACAAAGCGACGCTTTTTTCAGAAGACGGACAATTAATCACGAGCCGAGTCAGTTCTTACGACACGAACTACTTCAACCAAACCTGGGCGGAACAGAACCCGGCAGATTGGTGGAAAGCGGTCTGCGATTCGACGCAGCAATTACTGCAAGAAGTCGACGCGGCTGATATCGGTGTCGTCGCCCTGAGCGGTCAAATGATGGGCTGCACTTGCGTTGACAAATCGGGTAATCCGTTGCGTCCTTCAATTTTATACTGCGATCAGCGGAGCGAAAAAGAAGCCGCCGCCATTTTGTCCAAAATTTCAATGGAAGAAGCGTACCGAATTTGCGGACACCGAATCGCCGCTGTTTACGGACTCGAAAAATTGATGTGGGTGAAAAACAACGAACCGGAAATCTTTGCAAAGACGTACAAAACGCTTTGCGCAAAAGATTACGTGAATTTCAAGCTGACCGGTAAGTTTGCAACAGATTATTCAGACGCTTCGAGTACAAACGCATTTGATATCAACACGAATCAGTGGTCTGAAAAAATTCTCGACATTGCGGAGATTGACCGCTCAATATTCCCGGACGCGAAAGAATCGATTCACGTGCTCGGCGAAGTGACCTCGGAAGCGGCAGCAGCTACCGGTCTGAAAGCCGGCACCCCGGTTTGCGTCGGCGGCGGGGACGGGAGTTGTGCCGGGGTCGGTGTCGGCTGCATCAGACCCGGTACGGCTTACAACTACCTCGGCTCAAGCAGTTGGGTTGCTCTTACTGTGAAAGAACCAATCGTTGACCCACTGATGCGCACAATGAACTGGGCGCACGTGGTGCCAGGTTATTTACATCCGTCCGGTTCGGTGCAAACAGCCGGGGCGGCATACAACTGGTTGAAAAAGGAAGTTTGCACACTCGAAGCCAAAACAGCAGCGGAACAGGAAAAAAGCGTTTACGAACTCATGAACGAACTGGTTGCGCAAAGCAAACCCGGCGCAAATGGTGTCATATTTCTTCCGTACCTGCTCGGTGAGCGTTCGCCACGCTGGAATCCAAACGCCCGCGGTGCTTTTATCGGCATGACGCTTGCATCCACTCGCGCTGATATGGTGCGAAGTGTCATGGAAGGTATCACGTACAACCTCGGTTTAATCGTCGAGATTTTCCGGCAGCATGTGCCAATTGAAACAATGACGATTATCGGCGGCGGTGCGAAAGGAAAAATCTGGCTTCAAATGATGGCTGATATTTACAATGTGGAAGTACAGCGTCCGAATTATCTGGAAGAAGCCACGTCAATGGGTGCCGCCGTTGTTGGTGGTGTCGGAGTCGGTATATTCAAAGATTTTGACGTCATTGACCGATTCATCCGAATCGAAGAAGTGGTGACACCGAACCGTGAGAATCAGGAAATTTACCGAAAAACACTTCCGATTTTCGACAAGACGTATCATTCGCTAATCAGTGTGTTCGAAGAACTCGCTGCAAAAGGTTAAACTCGCAGCATATAAAGGGGTGTATATAAAGGTAGGCGACTTTCTCCGAAAGTCGCTCCAGTTTCGGAGAAACTGGACTACCAAAGACTCCAGAAAACAAGGTTGCACATGACACCAGAATACAATTATAGTTCCCGGTGTTGATCCCGTTTGACTTGTTTGTCGGCTTTTAACACTTCAATT
>JBOFQC010000178.1:0-11761 GCA_051660725.1 Thermoguttaceae bacterium | reverse complement strand
CCTTTTGAGCCCGTGAGCAACTCAATTTCATCTGCAAAAAGAGCAGAGGAAACAAACAACGTGTGAATAAAACATAAATGTACAAGGCTTTTTGGCAATCTGTTTTTCATAGTTTTTGAAATAGTTTCAATTTTCACGTATCGGAAGCAATTTCACTGTGCTCCTACCAACAGATTCGTAATTATATCAAGTTGTACTAAAACCGTCGAGAAATGACTTTTATTTTTTTGGGGGTCATACAACAATCCTTAGAAAACTTTGCACATTATATTATAATCCGAAAAACACAAACCATTTGACTGCCCAACTAGCAACCAGTACACGGGCCAACAAACCGTCGTTTTTCAAATGCGACTAAAGACATAAACGATCCCCTGCAAGCAGAAATGTGCGCATTAATGTGGTGCTCTATTTGTTCCTTCATACTTGGTTCTTGTTGGGTTCTACTGGGCATAAACATACAAAATCGCGAAGAAAAACTCTGTTAGTCAAGAAAATAAAAAACGCCACAAACACCGTTGATTACGGCACTTGCAGCGTTTTTTGAAAACACGTCCGACAGGACTCGAACCTGTAACCTACGGATTAGAAAACTGGGCAAAACATAGCCAAAATTTCGTCCTGTAAAATCGCTCAGATACCGTAAAACGCAGAGCAAAACAGTTTCATGCGTTTGTGTATTTTCTTCAAAAAAAGTGCGAGGGTGCTCTATTTGGGTCCTTCATAAAAAGACACCACCAAGTCTTGTAAGGTTCTATTAGGAATAACCTCTTTGAAGCAATTCCACTCTCAAGTCGTCCCGAATCGCACTGGTTGGCACGTGTTGCGTAATCTTGAGGAAGTCGTCTAAATACTTGTTTGAGGCCAAGCGGAAACAATTACGGCTTTTTTGCCAATCCGAATCAGATTCAATTTTGAAATAGGCAGGTTCCGCCCAGTTATGTTGCGTCTAAAAATTTACATATTAAGGCAGTCTGTGCTTTTAATAAAAAAATGTAAAAAAACAGCCGGGAAGTAAAGCTCTCGAACAGCCCATATTACCGTTAATCCGGTCTTGCCAACATGGTTCGGATGCGGTAAAATGTAGCAGATGGAACAAAACTTACCGGAACCAACAACTAACGAAAATCAGGGAAACATTTACGACGCATTCGTCAAAAATGTGTTCGGTAGGGTTTTCATTTTTGCCGATTTTTTGCAGCATTACGCTGATCAGAAATTCTTTTCGCAAATCGCCTTGATAAAATCGAGCCCGCTCTAACCCACTTATTCGGGAAGCGTGCCGCTTCATCGCAGTAGGCTTCGCCCTCTTATGATACCGCTTCACGTTGTTCAGCTGCTTGCGCAAGTGACTAATAGGAACGAATTTATGGCAACTGAGCGGAAGCTAAATATGCGGTGAAGCGGCACGTTTCCCGCACAAAAAGCCGTATCCGAAGGTGTCGGACCAATTGCTGAAGGATGCAATGGCGACCCAATCGGTTCGACTTTGGAAATTCGTTATGATGTGGTTGATTTGCCGGAACACGATTGGGACAAGCTAGTTGGACTTCCGCACTTGCGATTGGTGATTGGCTTGCCCAAAAAGATGACCGAAGGGCAAGAAGAAGAATTTGGTGATGCGTTGCTTCCGATGCTTGAATTCACGGGTTTGGAGGAGCAAAAAGAGTGGATGAAAGATATATTGCCGTTTGTAGCAAAAAGTGTTTCGTGCTCGCCACTTGGAGCTTGGCGGCGAGAAGTTAAACCAAGCAGCCGAACGAGTTTTCGCAGAAAGGACAGGTGAAATCATGCTTACGATATTTGACGAAATAGAACTGAAAGGTGAAGCTGTAGGCAAAATGAAAACCAGCGAGGTTTAAGACCGAGGTTCCAGAGAGGATAGTTAAAGAGCTAAGTAAGAGGATGGACGAGGTTGCTTTGCATTCCCTTGCTGCTCACGCTGCTGTTTGTGCCTCATTGGAAGATTTTGAGGCGGAATTGCGATAAAATAAAAATTCATAATGATGGTTGTTATGTCAACATTTGCGTGAATATGCGCTTTAGTGTTCGTTTTTGCGAGTTTTGTAACACAACCGTGAATGTGGCAGTGAACGGTACTTTGCCTTTGCCGTAAACTCCTACAAATAAAGGGGTTTACGAAGTGGCCCTGACGGCTTTACACCCAGAAGGTCACAGGTTCGAATCCCGTATCGCCCATTTTTACATAAGCCCGGAAAATAGCGGCTTTCAGCGTTTTGCCCTAATTTTTACGGGCCGCGACGAACCCGAAAACCGATCCGCTTTCTCCCCAAAACGAAGAAAATCATCTTTTTTTGCGCACCGAAGCGCACGTAGATGACATTCCTACAGAGAACGGGGCAGAGAACGAGAAATAACTTCTATTTGCGAAATCCCTTATATTTCAACGGGGTGACTGACTTCTTCCCAACGGCGACGAATGGGCCGCTTTTCGGTGGTAAATTTCCCAAAAATATTTCATACATTTCCTTCGAGTCTTGCGTATACGCAAGCATGGCAACTAAAAAAACTCAAAACATATCTGAAAAAGCTCGCAAACGTGTACAAGTCGACGAGCTTTTACAAAAAGGGAGCCGGTAAATAATGAACGTCCGTTTTTTTACTCTTGCTTAAACTTGATACCTTGCCAGGATTTTCGTTTGCGGAATTCCTGGTCAATGGCGTTTCTGGCGGTGTGGCGATGTGCGGTCCAGGGTGGGTAAATCAAGTAATCGTCAGAGGCGTCACCGGATATCCGCTCGATTATTGTTGCCGGGTGCTGCCATTCCAGAAAATCGACAACGTACTTTGCGTATTCTTCGCAACTCGGCAATTGCACTTGTCCGGCATTCCAAAGTTCGGCAAGTTTCGTCTCTTTTACAACGAAAAGATTATGCAGCTTCACCGAATGAAACTCGAACCGTGCGATTTTCTGTGCGCAGATTAACCGGTCTTCGTCCGTTTCGCCGGGCAGTCCAAGAATTAAGTGCGTACCAAGCCGGATGTTACGACTTTTGGCCCGCTGAACAGAATCGCAAAAAGTTGCGTAATCGTGTCCTCGATTAAGAAATCGCAAAAGCCGATCATGTACAGTTTGCAGACCGATTTCCAACACGAGCCATTTTTGACTTGCAATTTCGGCAATCAGATCAAGCACGGTGTCATCCAAACAGTCGGGCCGTGTTCCAATCGCAATTCCAACAACTTTTGGATGCGCAATTGCTTCAAGATAAGTTTTACGCAACACTTCAAGCGGTGCGTAAGTGTTTGTAGAAGGTTGAAAGTACGCGATAAACTTGTCCGCTTTGTATCGGTACTTCAACCGCATGATACCGTCTTCCAACTGGTAGGCAATTGAACTACTTGAATTATGTTCCAAGCTTTCTCTCTCGCGCGACGGGCTGTAACTCGCCTCGTGACAGAAGATGCAACCACCACTACTTTTATGCGGACAGGTAAAGTGAGCGTCAACACTAACTTTCCAGACCGATTCGCCGAATTCTTCACGCAGAGCCGGTCCGAGTGTATTATAAAAGTATCCTTGCTTTTTCCAGGGGGGTTGCATCCGAACAGATTATATTCTGAACTGAGAAATCAGTTTTTGCAGGTTAGTGGCCTGTGAACTCATTTCGTTTGATACGCTTGCGGTCTCCTCGGCATTGGCCGTGTTTTGCTGCGTAACCGAATCAATTTGGTGCAATCCTTGCGAAACTTGCGAAACACCTTCCGCCTGTTCGTTGCTTGCTTTTGCAATTTCGCCGATCAGGGCGGCAACTTTCGTCGCCTGTTCAACGATTTCGTTGAGCATGTCGGAAGTTTGCGACGCAATACCTGCACCGTCTTGAATCTGCTTGCTGTTTTGCTCAATCATCTGCGTTGTTTCGGCGGCGGCTTTTGCACTTCTGGCAGCGAGATTACGAACTTCTTCAGCAACAACTGCGAATCCTTTTCCGTGTTGCCCGGCACGTGCAGCCTCAACGGCGGCATTGAGTGCGAGCAGGTTAGTTTGGAACGAAATGTCGTCAATTACTTTGACAACTTTTTGCACTTCCTGCGAATTCTTCGTAATCATTTCCATTGAAGCGATCATTTTTTGCATCATTTCCTGACCGCTAACAGCGATATCATTTGCACCTTGAGCCAATTTATTTGCTTCAGTAGCGTTCTTGGCGTTTGCGGTCGTTTGTCCGCCGATTTCGCCCATTGAAGCGGTAATTTCCTCAATGCTTGCAGCCGATTCGGTTGCGCCTTGTGAAAGGTGTTCGCTTGCGTCCGCGACTTGTGTTGCTCCGGTTGTAACCTGTGACACCGCTTCGTTTACCTTGGCAAGAGCACTGCGAACCGTTTGAATCATTTCATGGAGCGAAATATTCATTTGGTCCTTATCGGTTTTTATCTTCACATCAGTTGTCCAATCACCGGCAGCAAGAGAAGCACCCAAGTTTGCAACTGCAAGATAATCGCCGAGAACATTTTGCATTGCCAACGAAAGTTTCCCGGTTTCGTCATGTCTTTGAATGAGTTCCGTTGGCACTCTTACGCTAATGTCACCTTCACCAGCAATTTTTTCCATTAATTTGGTAATCATGGTAATGCCGGTTACAATGTCCTTACGGAGAACCAAACCGAGAATGATGCCAATAATAGTTGCAAACACAACGGCACCAATAATCATTTGGGTTGCCCAAGCTGACACTTTTTCAACTTGCGTTCCGCTTTCTTTTACAGCGTTTGATAACGTTGCAAATATAGCGTTTGCGGCAACGTCCAGATCACCGGCAATTTTTTGTTTCTTTTCATCGGTGTCGAACATCACCACATTCATGTTTTTGTTGGTGTCAATTGCGGTTCCCCATGCTTTAGTATTTTCAATCGCTTTAGCTACTAATTCTTTTGCGGTATCCGTTCGTAACAATGTATCCATTTTTTCCAGTCCTGCCAACATTGACTTAATTGAATTTGTCGCATTGGTGTAAGCAGTATCACGCTTTTTCTCATCCGAAAGGTTTAGTTCATAGTCACGAACAAATACTCTGGCGTAAACTGAATCGCTAATTACCGACTCGGCTAACTGAGTCAAGTCAACCCGGTCAATTGTAATATACGGCTTGCCATCTGCTGATAAAACTTCTTTGCCTTCATTGTTTTTCTGAGTGAGGGTTGCGTTAAGGTCAAGAATTTCTTTCGAGATTTTTTCGAGAGCCTCCTTTACAACAGCAGCTGCCTCCAAACGAGAGGCATCTGCTTTTAATTTGGATTGGTAATCGTTTAAATATTTTTCATTCTCTGCTTTATAATTAGTCGCACAATTCTTTACCGTATCGAACTGGCTAAGTGTGTCTTTATCATTGGGATCATACGCCTCGTACAATTTTTTGGCCGCTTCGGCATCATCAATAACTTTGTCAATCGCAGCTTTGATTTTTTCGTTGTATTCGTTATTTTTCGTGATTACAAACAGATATGAATCAATTTGGGCTTCACGCGCTATGCTTGCAACTTCGCTACCGAGAGCACTGATTTGGGTCAATGTCTGCATTTTTTGCGATTCAGACGAAACGTTGCTTAAGCTGTACCAGCCGACCCCGCCGACCAAAATTACAAGTATAACGAGGATTAAAAATCCTGCTAACAATTTTACGCCAATGTTCATGTTCTTGAGCATCTTCCTTACCTTCTTACGAGTTCAATTAGACTGAATTTTTTACGAATACAGTTTCAAAAAGTTTGCTTATCGTACAGCGTAATTCCACTTTCCGTAATGACTTACAAACTCCAAACGACTGCTTTTCACCTTTTAGAAGAATTCTAGCATTTTATTTGCATAGTAAAAGAAGAAAAAATAAAAAAAATATCTAGATAACCCTGTTAATTCGGCTTGTGTCGAATATAAGGGAAAAACCGAAGAAAAGCAGGGCAAAATACCACCAATCAGGTACAGTAAAGAGGCAAACATTGCCAAAACCGAATAATTTTTACAGACTTTCAATATGTTGAGCTGCACATACTCCAGTTGGTACGTGGCAAACAAAGAATATCCGCAATTGAATTTCCATTCCACCTAATCCATTTTTCCCCGACATTAGAAATGTAACTTTATCGTCGTTGAACAGTATAAAATTCACGAAATGACAAACTACTGACCACCAGCTAAATTTTGCGTAAAATTTTTTCATCTTTTTAAGCTTATTTTCTTGATATTGTCCGGTGACTAACCTACAATCACTAGGATATAGATGCAGCGGTTTCAACTTAAGGAAAAACTATAGCATAAACAACAAAATAGCTCAATCGAGAAAAACAGGCTGTTTTTACCGGTTTATTCGCTAATCTTCCCAGTTTATCATCCTGACATCTGCTTTGTCTTTCTATGAAGGTTATGCAAAGGCAGGGAAACTGTGGCAGTCTGGGCAGCTACATAAAAATCCTTAAGTTGAAACCACTGGGTTCATATCTCTAGGTGTTTATTTGAATGCCATTCAGTCAAATAAATACAAGTGATGTCGTAGTTTTTCTGAAACCCAATTGCATACATTGCACATGAATAACGATTCACTTAACAAAATCGATTGGAATAGCGATCAACAAAATTACCAAGAGTGTCATTGGTTTTATGGTTCGCCAGCGGTCTTTATCTTACTAACACTTAGCATATTTGTGATGATTATCGCATGGCTATGCTTTTTTTATCACCCATCACACTCGCTACATTGGAGGGTGCCGTATGGTTCCGTTCTTATTGTTGTTTATCTGTTATTTGCTAAATACAAAATTATTATTAATAATGATGGTGTACAGGTCTTTAGCGGTCTTTTTAATGTTCGAACGCATTGCATACCACATGAGGCAATTTCTTCAACGGAGGTGATCAATTTTCGCACCGTGTTTGACTGGCGTGGAATTGGTTCACGTTATGGCAAAGACGACAAGTGGACGTTTCTCAAAATGGGAAAGCAGGGCGTGATAATAAAAACCCGAAATGGCGATGAATATATTGTTGAATCGAGTGCTCCCCAAAAGCTTAACGAGATGATCCTTTTTTTTAAGAAGTAAGTAAACCTCTGAGATCATGCAAACCACCTCCTGAAAGCCCCTTTGGATTTCTTGGGAATCGAAGAGTTCAAGATATTTGATATGTTAAACCACATTATTTTTTTCTTGCGTTGTTCGTGACTAGCTCTTGTCGTAAATGTACCTGTGTGCATTGTATGGGGTTTCTTGGTGATGTCATCTGGTTGCTCAGAATACCACGCCAATCATAAATCCTCAGGCTCGGTGCCATTTTCCGGCGTATCTTTCCCACATATACCGGAGCCCGGCATGGGCGGGGACCTGCCGTCGAGGCGTGAATAGGTCGGCTCCTTTTCCTAGTTTTTCAATGTTTAATGCGATCACCCTAAATGAAAAACATGCGGTTTATGCCTGGCGACAGTATATCTCCTAACTCCTATCTCCGAAATTCTGCCGTGAACGGTTACAAATATTGTAATATGTATCAGAAATAGATTGTATAAACCCGGTTAATCAAAGTCAACGATGTTTTTTATATGGAAATTATTTTGCATAAATGAAATTTTTCACCTTGTTGCTTTTCGGATACATAAAAACTATATTAAATGAGTGTATTTTTTCACTGTTATTATATCCTGGCTGTGCGTGCAAAATTTATTAATCGAAATATGAAAACACATGCCAAAACCCACAAGTAACACAATGTCAACAAAATCCAACAATCGACGTGATTTTTTGAAAGTAACCGGCTTGACTACACTTGGAGCTTCGCTCACCAGTTTTTCAGCCCCCAAAGTTCACGCAGCCGAAGACAACACAATCCGTATAGCACTTGTTGGTTGTGGCGGAAGAGGCAACGGTGCAGCCGTTGACGCACTAAGAACAGCCGGACCAACCAAGCTGATCGCAATGGCTGACGTATTCGAAGATCGAGTAGTGAACAGCCGTAATTCACTTGCCGAACATCTCGGTAAAGATAAGGTTGACGTTCCGGATGACAGAGTTTTTCATGGTTTCGACGGTTATAAAAAAGCAATCGACTGTCTCAAACCGGGCGACGTTGTTATTCTCGCAACCGCTTGTGGATTCAGGCCGCCACATGTCGAATACGCCGTGGAGAAAGGCGTCAATATCTTCATGGAAAAACCATTTGCGGTTGATTCACCAGGAACACGTCGTATTGCAGCCGCAGCAAAAAAAGCAGACGAGAAAAACCTAAAAGTCGCGTGCGGTCTGATGTGGCGTCACTGCAAAGCCCGTGAAGAAGTTATCAAACGCATCCACAACGGCGAAATTGGAGACGTTCTACATTTACGTGGATTCCGCATGCACGGTCCGTACTGGGGGCATTCGCGAGGAAATGTAGACAATGAACTTGCGTTTCAGATTCGTAATTTCCATTATTTTGATTGGGCCGGCGCAAATATTTTCATCGATTACTGCATACACAATATTGACGTCGCTTGTTGGGCCAAAGGCGCATGGCCGGTCAGCGCAATGGGGATGGGCGGAAAAACCGATTATGTTCCAGGAACCGGTTACGACACTTATTACAATGAATTCACTTTTCCGGACGGAACCCACCTTACTTCGCACGGCAGATACAACACGAATTGTTATTCTCAGTACAGCGACTTCGCGCACGGCACAAAAGGTTCCGCTGTGATAATGGACAATCTCGGAGCTGCCAATTCGAAGATATACCGAAACCACGTCATGACACCAGAAAACATCGCTTGGAAGTACGAAGATGCGGAACCGAACCCATATCAGGTTGAACACGATTTACTATTTGACGCCATTAGAAACGACAAAAAATACAACGAGGGGCACCGTGCCGCAGATGCGAATTTTGCTTCGCTCCTTTCACGTGCAGCTATAAACTCCGGCCAAATAGTCACTTGGGACGAAATAGTAAACTCAAACGTCGAGTTATTCCCCGGTGGAATCGACAATATTACGTGGGACTCGAAACCGCCGATTCAAGTAGATGAAAAAGGCAACTATCCAATTGCGATACCGGGCAAAACGCAAAATGTATTTTAATTCGATCCTTACTTGTTTTTTCATACAAGCCATTGAGCCATATATGTTAGCCCCGGAGCCATGCTCTGGGGGGCAATGCCGTGCAGGGTTCGGCGACTAGTAAGACTAGCCGAAATGAAAAATTCTTTGCATAATTACCCTGACACTAAGTAATATTGTGTTATCTCAAAACCGCGGATATTAGCGATTAAAACTGGTTCTGTGTCTTTAAAAAAATTTTACTGCATTTGCTTTCAAAAAAATTTATTTGCTTTATAATAACACTGATTATTTGCAGTATTACTGTGTCATTTCTTTGACTGACAACTTTTCTCAACTTTTCTCAACTTTTCTCAACTTTTCTCAACTTTTCTCAACTTTTCTCAACTTTTCTCAACTTTTCTCAACTTTTCTAAATATTCAAGAAAGGAAATTATCATGAAATCTTGCTCTAATTTTAAATTAGGGAAAGGGTGCAATCCATGTAAACAGCTTGGTTTTACCCTTGTTGAATTGCTGGTCGTAATCGCAATTATAGGTATTTTAATAGCATTGCTACTTCCAGCGGTACAAGCAGCGCGGGAAGCGGCACGACGTATGCAGTGTACGAACCATTTGAAACAAATTGGTCTTGCGATGCACACGTATCACGATGCTCACAATTCTTTTCCTCCAGGCAATATGTTTCTCGATTGGATGCGTACGGCGCCAAACGTCGACGCTTCTGTCGGTGCCGACTTGCCTTGCGGTATGTGGGGTTGGCCACTTTTTATTCTGCCGTTTTGCGAACAGCAAGCACTTTTTGACCGATTCGACAGAAACGCATTGGCATACGCGCCTGCAGTGGGAGGTTCGTATGGAAATCACACTAAAACATCTGAATGTGGCGATCCAGTAAACCAGTACGTTTCCGAACACTGTCCCGCCATGTTCCGTTGCCCTTCATCACCACGTGGTGAAAAGGTTGCAAACTCAACAAAAGATTACGCTGTACCATCAATCGACCTACCGGAACGAGAAGGTTGGCGTACAGACGTTCCTGATTGCCTTGACCGCCATAAAAAGTGGCAACTCTTTGGACGAAACTCTGGTAAAGGAATTTCCGCAGTTACAGACGGAACATCGCACACTTTTATCTGCTTAGAAGCATCTTCTACGACACTTCCTCGCAACGTAGCAGCAGAACAATCCAGCGATGCGAACCCATTTATCTTTGTTAATCACTTTTCGCAAGGGTATGCGTGTTGGACTTTGGCATATATTTGTTGGTGTCCACCAAACGACATCGCTCTTGCATGGCCTACCCGCGGTGCAAGAGGTTTCCACACCGGTGGATTAAATGCTGGTATGGCTGATGGTGCCGTTATTTTCGTCTCAAACTCTATAAACATGGGTGTTTGGAATGCCACTTTCACTATCAATGCTGCTGGCGGACAAGATGGAAATAACACAACAGCAGAATCGCCATAACACTATTCTATAGCTGACGTTTATAAAAAATGCCTCTTGACTTTTTGGCTAAGTGATACGGAGTCGCAAAAGTCGAGGCATTGCGTGTGATATATACTGTCTCCCTGCAAAAACTGCATGTTTACTAATGTGTAGGTCTAGCTGAAAAAGAATCCGTACCAAACATTGAAGAACTCGAGGACAGAGCCGACCGATTCACGGTTGAACGGCAAGGTTCCGCCCATACCGGGCTCCGGTATACTTAACAAATCAACTTTAATTTAGCGAAGATCAACAAATCTATCCTCAAAAACCCTCTATGAAAAAAAACAATATACTAAAAATTCTATGCGTGTTATCAGTTTTAGTGCTGATTGCAGTTACAGGTTGCGGACCGAAAGCTCCTTACCAAGTGGTTCCAATTGCCGGCAATGCTTATTATGACGACAAACCTATTCCCGAAGGTTTCCGAATCGACTTTTGTCCTGTAAATGGAACACGAACCAGTGTTGGTATCATTAAAGGTACTGAAGGAGCTTTTACCGCGATTCATTCCGCAGATCAAGATGGCGTTGCTACCGGCCCATGTAAAGTTAATGTCGGAATGGTTGACGCACTCAGCAATCAACCACCAGCCGAGTTTGCCGCTATGGTTGCAAAATACGGCTTCGGCACTGACGGAATCCCAGTAGAGATTACAAAGAAAAATATGAAAATCAAAATTGAATTTCCAAAAGCCGAGTAAAAATTCTTTGTAACGCCGATGAAATATGAATTTATTTATACAGCAAATTCATATTGTGAACGGTTTAAATTTCCCGTCTTAAATATATAAGCCTTGTTCGCAAGGCTTTTTTCAAAGTCTTATCCATTATCAACTTGCGCGAAAAGATTAAGCTGGTTTGATAATGTAAATCGCATGATTTTAGACTCTTGCGACTCTGTTTCACTTCGTCTGGAGAATTGTGAACAGAATTTCAGGATGCCGATAATCGCCAATGTCGCGTTATTCATCTTTAAAACTTTACATAATTTGCTTTAAAAAACACATTGTTTACAGTATAATAATAACAATAATAATGGTTCATCCGACAAGTATGTACCTTTGCATGAAGTATTGAAAAAGAGCGGACAAGCTGTTCTCATAGAAGGAGCTACTAATTCTTTCTTTGAGAGGAACCAATCATGTCCGCAACATTATTATACCACATGCTCGGCATCCGAGGCTATAAGTTCGTAAAACAAAATGTCGTTTCCGGTGGAATAGAATTTCATA